>NZ_KQ557146.1:0-29596 GCF_001443665.1 endosymbiont of Ridgeia piscesae
CGCACTTCGCTGATTAAGAGTTTCTTCCGCATGTCAGATACAAAGTATATTTTGGCAAGTTCAAAAATAGACTGCCAATACTTTCGGAACGATTAATACTTGCCGCCCATTTCCACCATCGGACCGGTGGCGATCTCTGCCGGGGCGACATAGATCTCAAACGGCTGTTTGCCCAGCGAGGCCTGCATCGCGAACAGTCCGGCGATGGCCAACGGCGGCATCTCGATCGCCCCCCAGGTCGCCATGCCGCCCGCCTGCTGGGCAGCGATAATCTCCACCAGGTTAGTGGTGCCGAAGTGGTAGGCAACACCGAAGATCACGATCACGAAAGGGATGTCGTAGGCGAGCATCGCAGTCAGCGCTCTGGCGATGCCGATGGAGCCGTTAGGGTTGGCGCACTGCCCTACCCCCAGCGCTAGCCCCAGAGAGGGGATCATCATCAGATAGACCAGGGTGATGATGCCACCCTTGGCGGCAATGCCCTCCATGCCCGGCACTGGCAGCAGGGTCTCGGCGGCGATGTACCCCCCCACCGCCATGATGATACCGATGTCATGGATCAGACCATGGGAAACCTGGGTCGCCTTGCTGTGCAGTTTGACAATGTCATACAGCGGCTGCAGTAGTGGTGGACCGACCCGGCGCTGCAGTTTGGCCGCGATACGACGCATCATCAGCACCATCCCCATACCGGCCAGGAAGGCGATCAACGGCATCAGCAGCAGTTCGAGCAACAGTTCCAGTGTCGTCATCAGATCACCACCCAGGCCAGCAACACGACGGTTGTCATCAGCAGATAGAGCTCGGCCGGTGCCCGCCGGTAGATGCCCTGCATACCCAATGAGAGGAATTCGACGAACGAAACCAAGGCCCGCTCCAGCCATATAAAACCCTGCCGGTACCAAGGGCCGATCAGGTGCATCAGGCCGGCGTAGAAGTTGTCGCTGTACTGGTAGCGCACATCGGCGGAGAGAAAGTGGCCGCCAGCGTAGTTATCGAGCTGATGCACCCTCTTGCTGGGACCAGCGGAGTAGAAGATCAGCGCACCGATACCGAAACCGGCAAACAAGACCCCGCTCACCCAGATCATATCCAGGGAGCCGCTGACCGACTCCACCCCGCCCAGGGTGTAGCTGGGCACCGGCAGCCCCACCGCCTGCTGCACCGCGGCAACCCAGGTCAGTGGGATACCCGGCAGCAGCCCGCTGGCAAAAATAATCACGCAGAGGATCAGCATCGGCGCCAACATGCTCCAAGGGGCCTCTCGAACTTGCTCGTGCTCCACCCGCAACTGGCCGAGGAACATATTGTGAATCAGCTTGTAGACCGAGAGGATAGTGCCCAGAGTGCCTATCACCGTGGCAACAAAGAGCAGCGGCATCCCCTCATTCAACAACGAACGGTAAACCAACCACTTGGAGACAAAACCGTTCATCGGCGGCAGACCCGCCAGACCGATGATGCCGATCAGCAGGGTGAGGAAGGAGAGCGGCATGCGTGTCACCAGTCCACCCAGTTGGTTCAGATCCGCACTACCTGTGCGATGCACCACCGCGGTCACTGCCAAAAACAGCGCCGCCTGACAGGTCGCATAGTTAAACACGTGCAGAAGACCACCGGCACTGCCCATGGCGTCCGCCACCACCAAGCCCAGCAGCATGTAACCGCCTTGTCCAATACCATGCCAGGCGAGCAACCGGCGCGCATCGTTCTGTTTCATCGCGGTAAAGGTGGGCAGGATAATGGTAAAGACGGCAATCCAGGCCAGCAGATCCCGCGCATCGATCATGCTGAGGGGGATCACAAGCGCCTCAACACGACTCATACCAATCAGTTTCACCAATACCAGCAGGATGGCAAACAGCCCCATGCGTGACGAGATCGCGCCGAGAAAGGCGGCACCCGGCCCAGGAGTCTCGGCATAGGCCGCTGCCTGCCAGAGATGGAACGGCAACAATCCCATCTTGATGCCGAAGCCCGCACAAAATAGCAGCAGCAACAGCCAGAGTTGGGCAGTCCCAAGAGTGGGCACGGCGGCCATCACCGCCTCGAATTGCAGCGATCCGGCCAGATTGAAGAGCAGAGCCAGGGCACCGAAGATCGCCATCGCTCCGACCATGGCGTAGGTGAGATACTTCATCGCGGCTTTAGTGGCCACACCACCGGCCATCGCCATCAACAGGAAACCGGCCCAACTCACCAGCTCCCAACCGATAAACAGGGAGAGCAGGTCACCGCTGGCCAGCAACACCAGCATCGTCAACACATTGAGCGCCATCGCTACATGGAACAACCAGAGGTTGCCAGCCTGACTGCGAAACCTCTCCCCCCATTCCCCAGCGGCAAACCAGCTGCTGAGGAACGCCGCACCGAGGGTGATAATGGCGAAATACCAGCTCAGGGCATCAAAGCGCCAGGAGAGGGTGTGCTCCATCACCTCCAACTGCCAGCCAAGCGCTACAGCGGCCCCACCATAGGCCAGCCCAGCCATCTTCAAAAGCCCCACCAGCTGACCGCCAAAGAGGATGGTCACGAACCAACCGCTGGCCCGGATACGGCCGAACAACAGGACCAGCAGCAGCGTGCCTGCGGAGAACAACAGCAGTTCATCGAGAGGTGTCAAGGTCATTGGCCAGCACCTCCCCGAGAAGGGAAAACATGCTTCACATAACCGCTCACATCACCCGCCTCACTGGCCACCTTTTTCAGCCCTTCAGCGAGGGGGGCGATCATCACCAGCGCGCTGATCAGCCCAGCAGCGAGCAGACTCGAGACCAGCAGACCCTGCCGTTCAGGCAACGGAGCCATCTTCGACACCTCTTCTGGCGAACGCTGCAACAGCGCCGCCGCCAACCGAAACAGATAACTCGCCTCCACCACCGTGGCCGAGAGAAAGACCAGCAATGCCATCATATAAAGTGGTTCGCTCTGCCCCGCCAGCCCGCTGATCAACAGCAGTTTGGCCCAAAAACCGGGCAACGGCGGCATACCCACCAACGAGAGCGAAAACAACACAAACAGTCCGGCCCCCAGCGGTGAGACGAAGCCTGCTCCACGCAACCGCTGCAGCGAGCCCCCCCAGCGCTCCGCCAGCATGAACAGCCCTGGTTTGATCAGCATATGGTGCAGCGTCAGGGCCAGGCCGGCATAGAGTCCACCGCCCGCGGGCAGGGAAAAGGCGATGAAGATCATGCCCAACTGCCCGATGGAGGAGTAGGCCAACATGCGCTTCAGGTCCTGTGCCCGCCAGGCCGCCAGCTCACCACTGATCACCCCAAGCATGCCCAGCAGCAGCATCACCTGCGCCGCCTCCGGCTGTGGAAACAGCAACACCAGCAGACGCACCACGATCAGCACCGCCAGCTTCGAGACCAGCCCCGCAAGAATCGCCGAGACTCGGGCGGGGGCCGTAGCATAGACCTCCGGCACCCAGCTGTTGACCGGAAACAGCTCCGCCTTCACGCCAACCCCGATAAGGATGGCGACAAAAGCGGCAAGCCCCAGGGGATTATTCAACTGCTCGGGAGCGAGCTGGGCCAGATGCGCCAGATTGAGAGTGCCGGTCTGGCTGTAGATCAGCGTTATCCCCACCAGAGTCAGCACTGATCCGATGCCACTAAGCAGCAGATAGCGGAAGGTCGCCGCATAGGCAGCACCAGTCGCCGACGCTGCTATCAGGCCAAACGAGGCCACCGCCACCAACTCGTAGAAGACATAGAGATTGAACAGGTCACCAGAAAGGGCCAAGCCAGTGGAGGCGGCCAGCAACAACAGCATCAACGACTGACGGCGCGGGGTCTCCCGATCGATCTTGAACGGCCAGAAGAGCAGCCCCATCAACTGGACCGCGGCAGCAAACAGCATCGCCAGTGGATCGACATAAAAATTGATGCCCAGGGGTGGTGCAAACCCACCGATGGCCAGGGAGAAGGTTTCACCCCCCGAAAGGGCCCAGACTTGCCACAGGGTCCAGAGTCCATAACCCAGCACGGCAGGACCGAGCCAGAGACCCAGGCCGAGCGCCATCCGCATCACCACCGGAAGCAGAAAGGCAGCCAACAGCGGCAGGGCGACAACAAGCACGATCTGGCTCATGCCTTGCTCTCCGGCAGTGGCTCCGGCGGTAGCAGAGGACGCCCTCCCGCCGGTTTTTCACGACTACCCAGCAGTGGCACAGCAGCACTGACGGCGATCGCTTCATCCATGCCAGCCGCCACTTCACTCCGCTCCAAGGTACCAAAACTGTGCCGGATCTTTACCAACAGGCTGACCGCCAGGGCCTGAATGCCGACCCCGATGACAATCGCAGTGAGCACCATCGCCTGGGGCACCGGATCGACCATCGATGCCGGGGCTTGCGCACCGCTCAGGATCGGCGCCACCGCATCCCAACGATAGCCGGCCAGCACCAGCAGCAGATTGGCGCCGGCCTCGGCGATCGCCAGCGCCAGCACCACACGAAACAGATGGCGGGAGAGCACCATGCCGGCGAGGCCGATGACGATCAGCCCCAAAGCGCCGCTATAGAGGATCAGATCGAGGCTCAGGTTATACATCACTCATCCGCCTCCGCCAGATGGGCCAGCAGCCCCGCCAACTCCGCCCCTACCTTCAACCCCACCGCCAGGTAGAGCAGCGGCAGGGTGCCGGCAGAGAGCAGTTCACCGAGCACACCACGCTCTAACATCGGTTGCAGGAACTCCCCCCCCTGCCAGAGCGCCCACAGCCCGATGAGAATAAAACCGGCCCCAGCGAGCCCCTCGATGAGACTGAGACCGGCATGATTCAACGAGCTACCGGGACGCGCCAGCAGCGGCAGAAAAAAGGCCGCGGCAAAGATCACCCCCCCCTGAAAACCGCCACCGGGAGTCAGATGGCCATGGAAGATAATGTAGAAACCCACCACCAATAGCAGCGGAAACAGCAGATCACCACCAGCGCGCAGGATGAAACCACCCTCCGGTTCCTTGCCAGCAGCAGTCCGACGTCGCCCCAATACCAGCCCGGCGGCAGCAGCCGAGGCGAAAAGGATTGAGAGTTCCCCCAGGGTATCTATGCCTCGGTAGCCAAGCACCACCGCAGTAACGATATTGGCAGTACCAACCTCTGCTGGCGCCTCATTCTGAATCAGACCACCGGCCACCATTGGAAGATTGCCGAAATCGAGTCCACCAACCAGCACAAACAAGAAAAATCCAAGGCCGCCAGCAAACAGCAGAGAGGCCAGGTTACGCATCATCATGGTCTCTCATCAGCAGGTTCCGGCCCGCCCGTTTTCCATCCAGCTGCCAGATCCCGAGCCGGCGCAGGCCAAGGGCCAGGATCAGGCTGCTCAGACCAGCCCCCACCGCAGCCTCGGTCATGGCTACATCAGGCGCCCGCAGCAGCACAAAGATCATCGTTACCGTCAGCGACACCACCGAGGCCGCCACCACCGCAGCGATATGACTTCTCAGCAGCAACACTGCGAGCGCAGATCCGAGCATCACCAGCACGATGAGCAGGGCGATCCAGACCTCCAGCGCGATCATTTTTCAACTCCCTCGCCACTCTTCTGCCAGGGCTTAACGCCCGCCACCAGCAACGCCCGCGCGATGGTTGAAGAACCGATGGGATTGGTCAGAAGGATGAATCCGGCAATCACCAGCAACTTGCTCCACCAATCGGGAAATAGCAACGCGATGCCGAGCAGGATCGACAGGGAACCCAGGGTCACCGCCTTAGTCCCCGCCTGGATGCGATTGTAGACATCCGGCATACGCAGCAGGCCCAATGCGCCAAGAAAGGTAAAGGCCGCGCCGATCAGGAGGAAAATGTCTGCCAACAGTCTCATGGCCGCCCCCCCTCGATGGCCCGGGCAATTGCCACCACGCCGACAAACGCCAGCGTGCCGTAGATCAACGCCACATCAAGATAGAGCACACTGCCAAACAGCGCCGCCAACATCAGCAACGCACTGGTGGTAATCACCGCCAGGGTATCTGCCGCAACGACCCGGTCCGGCGCTGCTGGACCGATTAGCAGACGCAGGAAGCTCAACACAACCGCCGCACCGATAAGGAATAACGCCAACTTCTCCAACACACTCAGTGTCATCGCAGAAAACCCTTCAGGTGACGTTCAAAGCCAGCCACGATCGCTTGCGTCGCACTCTCCAGGTCACAGCCCGGCAGTGCATCGATCCAATGCACCAGAATCCGTTCACCTCGCACATCTACCGACAGGGTGCCCGGTGTCAAGGTAATACTGTTGGCAAGTAATAACCGGCCCAGATCAGATTGGAGTTCGGTCTCCACCTCCACTAGTGCCGGCTGAATCGGCAATGCGGGTGACAGTACCCGACGCGCCACATCGAGATTGGCTTTGATCAGGGCGATAAAGAAATAGATGAGATAACGAAACAGATGGATGGGGGCGGTCACTTCCAGTCGCAGCCCCACCAGAAGCTGCAATCTTGGCCTCGCCGCCAAGGTTATCACCATGGCGACCAGCGCCCCGGTAACGACTTCAGCTGCGTCCAGGCTACCGACTAGCAACAGCCACAAGGCTAGCGCACTCAGGTAAGCGAAGAGGTAGTGTCCCAACGAAACCGGTCTATCTTCCACTGATGATCCGCAAACCTAATAGAGATGCCAGAACTCTGCCCACGATGGGCAATACTCCCAACCCATGCGACGCTCGAAGTATAGCCACTCTTTGAGATCCCGCCAGAGAAAATTCTGACCAAGCCGGATCACTCAACCCGCACTTGTTCTACATCAAAGTCATGCGCACTATCCAGCTCAGAAATCCTGCGGCATGTAGAAAAAGACAAAACGTCCCTGCTCGATGTCGATCTTGAGCTTGGCCCCATGATGGATGCCGTAGTCCACATAGCCCGGCACTGCCGCATCCTGATGGCACTCCGATGAATGCTGTGGCGATTCAAAATTCCGGTCCCGGTCGTACCAGGAGAGCAGCATGAACTCACCGAGCCGCGACTGCGCCTGAGCGTCGGCCAGCTTCATCCCCTCCAGATAATCAGGCAAGGCCGGATCGGGATTGAGTTCGACGACCTCGATTCCGTGCATCTCCGGCTCACGACGAACCATGCAGACCGCCGCCTCCTCACTCTCTCGATCAGACATAGATGTTTACCTTTGTAAGTTGGTCAGGCTTTTCCCGATCGCCTATACTACGCCCTTTGCACGCGGCAATAATGCCCCGTTAACCCAAACCGCGATCCGACCCCCGATGAACGGCGACCTGGAAAAGCTCCAACCCTACCCTTTCGAGAAGCTGGCGAAACTGAACAAGGGTGTGGAACCGCCGGTGGGACTCAGCCCCATCTCGCTCTCCATCGGCGAACCCAAGCACCCGACACCGGGGCTGATCACCGAAGAGGTGATCAGCCATCTGCACGGTCTTTCGGTCTACCCCGTCACCAAAGGCTCGGCATCGCTGCGCACCGCCATCGCCGCCTGGCTGGAACGTCGCTTCTCGCTGCCAGCGGAGAGCCTCAATCCATCCAGACATATCCTGCCGGTCAACGGCACCCGCGAGGCGCTGTTTGCGATCGCCCAGACAGTGGTCAACCGCCGCGGCTCGCCGTTGGTGCTGATGCCCAACCCTTTCTATCAGATCTACGAAGGGGCCGCCTATCTGGCCGGGGCCGAACCGATCTACCTCAACTGCAACGCAGCAAACGGCTTCATCCCCGACTTCGATGCGGTGGACGCCACCACCTGGGAACGCTGCCATCTGCTCTATCTCTGCTCACCCTCCAACCCCACCGGGGCGGTAATCGGCATCGAGACCCTGCAGAAGCTGATCCGACTGGCCAACAAATACGGTTTTGTGATCGCCGCCGACGAGTGCTACTCGGAAATCTATCTGGACGAGACCCAACCGCCGATGGGACTGCTGCAAGCCGCCGCGCAGATGGGCAACACCGATTACAAACGCTGCATTGTCTTCCACAGCCTGTCGAAACGTTCCAACGCACCGGGCCTGCGTTCTGGCTTCGTTGCCGGCGACGCCAAGATCATCGACGCATTCTTCCGCTACCGCACCTACCACGGCTGCGCCATGCCCCCCGCCACCCAGGCCGCCAGCATCAAGGCCTGGGGCGATGAGAAGCATGTCACGGAGAACCGCCGCCTCTATCGCGAGAAGTTCGATGCAGTGTTGCAGATCCTCGATGGCGTATTGGAGGTGGAGCGCCCGAAGGCGGGCTTCTACCTCTGGCCGAAGACCCCGATCCCCGATCCAGAGTTCACCCGCGGCCTGCTCGAACAGCAGAACGTGGCGGTGCTGCCAGGCAGCTATCTCTCCCGTGGCGAAGGCGACGAAAATCCCGGTCATAACCGGATTCGTATGGCGCTGGTGGCACCGCTCGACGAGTGCATCGACGCCGCCCACCGCATCAAACAGTTTGTAGAAAACCTTTAAACGAATAGCCATTCGGAGCTGACTTAATGAGCGATATCCAAACCATCATCACTGACGCCTTCGAGAAGCGTGCTGAGATCACCCCACGCAGCGCCGACACGCTAGTGCGCGACGCGGTGGCCGAGGCGATCAACCAGCTCGATCGGGGCGAGATCCGCGTCGCCGAGAGGCAGGATGGCGACTGGGTGGTTAACGACTGGGTGAAGAAGGCGGTGCTGCTCTCGTTCCGGCTCAACGACAACTACTTCCAGAAGGGTGGCTACACCAACTACTGGGACAAGGTCCCCTCTAAATACGCCGACCACAACTCCCGCGACTTCCGCGACTCCGGGGTGCGCGTAGTACCGCCCGCTTCGGTACGCAAGGGCGCCTATATCGCCCCCTCCTGCGTGCTGATGCCCTCCTACGTCAACATCGGCGCCTACGTCGATTCCGGCACCATGGTCGATACCTGGGCCACCGTCGGCTCCTGCGCGCAGATCGGCAAGAACGTGCACCTCTCCGGCGGCGTCGGCATCGGCGGCGTACTGGAGCCACTGCAGGCGGCCCCCACCATCATCGAAGACAACTGCTTCATCGGCGCCCGCTCCGAGATCGTCGAGGGGGTCATCGTCGAGCAGGGCGCGGTGATCTCGATGGGCGTCTACATCGGTCAGTCCACCAAGATCTACAATCGCCTCACCGGCGAGATCAGCTTCGGTCGGGTTCCCACCGGCGCGGTGGTGGTACCCGGCAGTCTGCCCTCAAAGGACGGCAGCCACAGCCTCTACTGCGCGGTGATCATCAAGCAGGTTGACGAGAAGACCCGCTCCAAGGTTGGCATCAACGAACTGCTGCGTGATATCTGATGGCTAACGCCATCCAATACCAAATTTTGAATTATCAATTCTAAATTCATAATTTATGGCGATCACGATATACGGCATCCCAAACTGCGACACCATGAAAAAGGCCCGCAAATGGCTCAACGATCATGGCATCGAATACCAGTTCCACGACTTCAAAAAGGCCGGGCTGGAACGGCAGCTACTGCTCGACTGGGTCGCTGAACTGGGCTGGGAGACGCTGCTCAACAAGCGCGGCATGATGTGGCGCAAGCTCGACGCTGAGACTAAGGCCAACATCGACCAGGCCAGCGCCATCGAGGTGATGCTGGCCACCCCATCGATCATCAAACGACCGGTGCTGGATACCAATGATGCCCGCTATGTGGGCTTTTCGGAGGCGAGTTACGCGGAGATCTTCGACTGATGTCCGAGACCCTCTCATTCGCCATCGAACTAATCGGCCGCCAGTCGGTCACCCCCACGGATGCCGGCTGTCAGGAGCTGATGATTGAGCGCCTGCAGGCCCTCGGCTTCCGCATCGAGCGGCTGCGTTTTGGCAATACTGACAACTTCTGGGCGCGGCGTGGCAACAACGGCCCGCTGTTCTGCCTTGCCGGCCACACCGATGTAGTGCCTGCCGGACCACGCGAGCAGTGGCACTCCGACCCGTTCCAACCGGAGATCCGCGACGGCCTGCTCTACGGCCGCGGCGCCGCTGACATGAAGGGCAGCCTGGCGGCGATGGTCACCGCCTGTGAGACCTTCATCGGCGAGCACCCCGATCATCAAGGCTCCATCGCCTTTCTCATCACCAGCGACGAAGAGGGTGACGCCAGCGATGGCACCATCCGGGTGGTGGAGACTCTGGAGGCGAGAGGGGAGAAGATCGACTGGTGCCTAGTGGGCGAGCCTTCCAGCAGCAAGCGGCTAGGCGATACGGTGAAAAACGGCCGGCGCGGCTCGATCAGCGGCTACCTAAAGGTGATCGGCAAACAGGGCCATGTCGCCTACCCGCAGCTGGCGAAAAATCCGCTACACGCCTTCGCCCCGGTGCTGGCGCAGCTCTGCGCCGAGGAGTGGGACCAGGGCAATGAGCACTTCCCTCCCACCAGCTTCCAGATCGCCAACCTCAACATGGGCACCGGCGCCACCAATGTCATCCCCGGCGAACTCAACGCCCAGTTCAACCTCCGCTTCTCCACTGAACTGGATGCGCTCCGCATTCAGCAGCGGGTGGAGGCGATACTGGACAAGGGCGAGTTCGGCTATGAGATCCGCTGGCAGCTCTCCGGCAACCCCTTCCTCACCCCCTCCGGGCCCTTGGTGGAGGCGGCTCAGGCGGCAATCCGCGAGGAGATGGGGTTCGACACCGAACTCTCCACCTCCGGCGGCACCTCCGACGGGCGCTTCATCGCCCCCACCGGTGCCCAGGTACTCGAACTGGGACCGCTCAACGCCACCATCCATCAGGTCAACGAGTGTGTCAGCGTCGATGATCTGGAGCATCTGGCCCGCATCTATACCGGGATACTTAAACAGTTGCTGCTGTAGGTTCTCACCCTACCCCTTCTAGACAAACCCACCATCAGAGAGTATAGATGCTCGATACCATCAAACGTTTTTTTGATACCCATCTGGCGCCCGGCTCCCAGGAGACAGCTCAGGATCCACAACACGCACTCCGACTGGCGGTTGCCGCGTTGCTGCTCGAGGTTGCGGAGTCCGACTACAGGCAACACGAGGAAGAGAAACGCGCCCTGCTCGACGCGGTAACAAACCATTTCGGCCTGGATACTAAGGAGGCGGATCAACTAGTCACACTCGCCAGGTCAGAACAGGCCGCATCGACGGACTATTTTCAGTTCACCCGTCTGATCAACCAGCACTACAGCCCAACGCAAAAGATAGCGCTGATCGAGGAGCTGTGGCAGGTGGCCTTTGCCGACGACGAACTGCACAAGTATGAAGAACATCTGATTCGCAGGCTGGCTGATCTGATCCATGTCGCTCATGGGGATTTCATCGCAGCCAAACACCGTGTTCTCAACTCGACCAAATGACCAGCCGAACCACGCCGAAGACCCAAAACGGCCTCCCTCCCCGGCAAACAGGCTTCTGCGCCATCTATCCCAAAACCACTCTGCGGTTTTGTGCATACCAGCAAGCAGTTAGAATGCCCCTCAATTGTTCTTGGAAAGCATCACAGGCAACTCAATGAAACACATCAAGAAGGTACTCTCCTACTCCATCGCCGGCAGTATCGGCCTAAGCGTGATCGCCAGCCTCAATGGCTGCAGCGACCAGGGAGCACCCCCCCCCGGCGGCTTTGGCTCACAGGCCGGCGCCGAGCAGGGGCAAAATGCCTTTATGGTGATCGAGCAGACCGGCGCCAATCCCGACAGCTACAAGCTGGTAGAGAAACATCCAACCACCGGCCCAAACCGCGCCATCCTACGCGATATGGATGGCAACGAGCGCTTCCTCTCCGAGGATGAACTGAAACAGATCGCCGAACAGGAGGCCGCCAAGGTCGAGGCGGGCACCTCTCGTCTCACCGAAGATCCCTCCATGCACTCCGGCGGCATGTCCCTGGGCGAGACCCTGCTGGCGACTGCGGCCGGCTCGCTGATCGGTGGCATGATCGCCAACAAGCTGATGAACAACAGTAACTTCCAGCGCAACCAGCAGCAGTATGGCGGCGGCCGCCCGACCAGTTCGATCTCGCAACCCTATAAGAAGACTGCCAGCAACAAGCAGCCCAAGAGTGGCTTCTTTGGCGGCAACAAATCGGCCCCCCGATCCTCCAGCAGCCGCTTTGGCTCCTTTGGAGGCTGAAGCGTGATCGATACCCTGGCAGTGAAGCCCCTCGACAAGGGCCTCATGGAAGAGATCGGCATGAGCTGGCATACCGATGAGGATGGCAGCGACTACATCGCCAGTGAACTGGTGCAGGTCAGCGAAGCGGAGGCGGAGGCCTACTACCAGGCCGCCAACACCCTCTACGATATGTATGTGGAGGCGGCCCAGCACGTCATCGACAATCAGCTCTACTATGAGCTAGGCATCCCCTCCAACCTGGTAGGGCTGATCGAAGAGAGCTGGGAGCGGGACGACTGGCACCTCTACGGTCGTTTCGACCTGGCCGGCGGGTTGGACGGCAAGCCGATCAAGCTGATCGAGTTCAACGCCGACACCCCCACCAGTCTGTTCGAGACCGCCATCATCCAGTGGGCGATGCTGAAAGCCAACGGCATGGATGAGGCGCGCCAGTTCAACAACCTACACGAGATGCTGCAGGGCAACTTCCAGCGCCTGATCAGCGGTGGCGACGCCAACTTCGACTTCGCCAGCGCCTACCAGGGCGAGAAGCTGCTCTTCTCCAGCATCCGCGACCTGCCGGAGGATGAGCGCACCACCCGCTACCTGCAGCAGGTCGCCCACGAGGCCGGTCTCTTCACCGACTTCTGCTACCTGGACGAAGCCGGTTTCATCAACAACGAAGGGGTCTTCAACAAAGACAAACAGCTGGCCGACTTCTGGTTCAAACTCTTCCCCTGGGAAGATATCGCCGAGCAGGAGCTGGAGCTGACCCGGATCCTGGAGAAGATTGCCAAACAGGGCCAGACTCGCTTCATCAACCCCGCCTACACCCTGCTGTTTCAGAGCAAGGGGATGATGAAGATCCTCTGCGACCTCTACCCCGACTCACCTTATCTGCTGAAGACCGCCTTCAAGCCGCTCAACGGTCTACCCCAGGTGGAGAAAAAGCTGTTCGGCCGGGAGGGCGCCAACATGGCAATCCTCGACGCCAACGGCCAGATCATTGAGCAGAGCGACGGCCCCTACGGCTTCCACAAGAGTATCTACCAGGAGTTTGTGGAGTTCCCCAAAGACAGCGCCGGACGACACTATCAGGCCGGCGTTTTCTACGTCTGGGAGGCCTGCGGGCTCGGCTTTCGCCGCGGTGGCGCGATCCTCGACAACATGAGCAAGTTTGTCGGCCATCTGATCAGCGAGCCCCTGCGGCTCCCCAGCGCCTGACCACCACCCCAGGAGCCGCTATGTTCACCGGTATCGTCCAAGGCACCGCCGAGCTGATCGAGATCAGCGAGAAGACCGATTTCCGCACCCATCAAGTGCGCCTGCCCGAGGCAATGCTGGCGGGGCTGGTGCCGGGCGCCTCGGTGGCGCACAACGGCTGCTGCCTCACTGTCACCGCGATCGACGGGGATATCGTCAGCTTCGACCTGATGCGCGAGACCCTGCGCCTGACCAACCTCGGCGAACTGCAACCCGGCGACCGGGCCAACGTAGAACGAGCCGCCCGTTTTGGCGACGATATCGGTGGCCACGCCATGTCCGGGCATATCATCTGCACTGCCGAAGTGGTGGCGGTGAAGCGCTCGGAGAACAACCGCAACATCCGTTTCCGCCTGCCCGAGGCCTTTGGCAAGTATCTATTTGCCAAGGGCTACATCGGTATCGACGGCATCAGCCTCACCATTGGCGAGGTCGATGGCAACGAATTTGATGTCAACCTGATCCCTGAGACCCTGCAACGCACCAATATTGGCTCGCGCCAGCCTGGAGACCGGATCAACATCGAGACCGACCCGCAGACCCAGGCGATTGTCGATACGGTGGAACGCATCCTGCCCGGCTATATCGAGGCGAAATAGGTTCGGGCAGGTGCCGATAACGGATTGCTTAGGGAGCCTCTGATTAAGTCTGGACGAAGTCGATTGTGATTCAGAATATTCAGATTCAAGACGCAAATCGCACGTAAAGCTATCGCTCCCTGCTCACGCACCTCCCCTACATCCCTGTCCGGGGATAGCTGACTATTGCGAACGACTGCCTGGATGCAGGAGGTAGAGTCACGCATGGAGCCGTTGCCGAGATTTGCAACGCAGAAACTGGATATTCTGGGCGCAAGATACGCGTTCATGACTTGATCAGAGGCTCCGTAGGTGCCAAGTGGCACTATTCAGTGGGCGGGCGCACCTCTGCCGCCTCACTCATGGCGTGGATTGCGCCCTCTAGGTCGGTCTGGTCAGGGTTCTCCTCACTCTGCTGATCAAGCATCTGGAACAGCTCATCCTGCTCCAGGATACGGTGAGCGCCATCCGGCTGCTGCAGATAAGCGGCCCATGGCACGAACTTGGTCAGTGGGAAGAGCTGCCCCTCGACTGGTGAGATGTCGATATGCAGTCCCGAGATCAGCATCAGCCGCCGACCTTTGTACTCCGTCTCTTTCAGCAGACTGCGGTAGGTGCGATCAAACTCCACTTGGGTATTGACCTTGGCAGCCGTCAGCATAGGTGACTTAGTTGCGAGCACCCAAGGCATCACTGGCAGCAGATTATGCTCCAGATGGCTGTGGCCCTCCTCCTTCCCACCACGGATCTGACGCTTGAAACTGTACCAGTCGGGCTGCAGGCGATCCCCCAGAGGAGTCGGTTCTGATCCGGTGCCGCTGATGTCGAGCAGACCCGCCAGCTCATCCGAGGCACGGAAGGTCTTGGAGGTACTGAACACCTTGAGCGGGTTCATCAGACCCGCGTCGTCCATCGTCACTAGGCGACTCAGATCAAGGTAGAGCCCCTCCTCACGAGACTCGTCCAGCAGTTGGTTGTCGATACTGATGCGCCACTCGCCCTCCTCCTTGAAGACGTGGATGTTGTCCCTGGCGAAGTCGTATTCGCGCTGGTACCAGTCGAGCACCCCGGCGATCTTGCCGCAGCTGGAGGAGCAGCTGTTGTCTTCGGTCTGCAGCCGCCGATAGTGGCCGTACTGCCGGCTCTCCGGATCGTAGCCCACATGGCTGGCATGGATGATGATCAGGTCCTTGCCGTGATGGGCGTGCGGGCCGTGACGGTCGGTGGCGACAATGCCGCCCACCAAGCCGTGGTTGAAGGGGAAGCTGTTGAAGTGCTTGGCGATCAGGATGATCGGATAGCCTTGGCTCTCATCCGAGCAGAAGGCCCGCGACGGCATGATCTTGCCATGCTCGAAGCCAAGGGAGCGGCACAGATTGTAGAGCTTTGGAACGAAGGTACTGTAGCGTAGCATCCGGCTTTCGATCCGATAGCTCGACATCGAGGCCATTGGGTTGCTGTTGCGATTGTACATACTCTTCCCTTATTGCGGCTGGCCACGCTGCACCGCAGCCCTCTATTGCGGAGCGACTATAATACGGCGATTTCACCGCCAATAGAAAACATCAGCGCGCCTTTTATCTTATTACCACATAAGGATTTTCCAATGATTTTAGCCTGCCTTTATGGTAGCGTTTCAGGCCATCCAAACGACCTGATTTTGGCGGCAGTTGTTTCAATCTTCTAGGGGGATTGTCAGCGTCGAGCTCAACCCAACCTACGATATCGACAAGAATCTGATCCCGCCCCAGCGACCGGCCTCCGGGAGGTCGTACCGATTTCACTCAGGAGAGCTTTGCCGACATGGGGCCACTCACCCAGTTACTGATCACGCCAGTTGTCACCGCAGCACTGATCGCACTGCTCCCTTCTGCACAGAGCCGCCTGATCCGTGGCGTCGCACTGGCCGGCTCCGGCCTCGCCCTGATCCTCTCCTGGTGGCTGCTCAGTGATTTCGACAGCAGCAGCGCCGCAATCCAGTTCAAGGAGGTTGTGCCCTGGAACCCACGCCTCGGCACCGCCTATGCGGTGGGGATCGATGGTATCGCACTGTCGATGTTGCTGCTGGCGACCCTGCTCTGCTTCGTCGCACTGCTTGCCTCCGCCAGCATCCAGAAACAGCAGAAGGGTTACTACCTGCTGGTGCTACTGTTGGAGTCGGCAATGCTCGGCGTTTTCATGGCCCAGGACTGGTCACTCTTCTACGTCTTCTGGGAGCTGACCCTGATCCCGCTGTTCTTTCTGATTGACCGCTGGGGCGGCAAAAACCGTCACGGCGCGGCGCTCAACTTCGTGCTCTACACCATGGGCGGCTCAGTCTTCATGCTGCTCAGCCTGCTGGTGCTATTCGACACCCTGCCCGGCCACTCCTTCGCCATGGATCAGATGAGCGCCGGCGCCAAACAGCTAACCGAACATAAACAGGTGCTGATCTTTCTCGGCTTTCTGGTCGGTTTCGGCGTCAAGATGCCGATCTTTCCGATCCACGGCTGGCTACCGCTGGCCCATGTGGAGGCCCCCAGCCCAATCAGTATCCTGCTCTCTGGAATCCTGTTGAAGATGGGCGCTTACGGCCTGATCCGCGCCGCCCAGATGCTACCCGAGGCGGTCATCACACTACAGGGAGTGCTGGTGGCACTGGCCCTGGTCAGCCTGATCTACGGCGGTCTGCTGGCCTGGCGCCAGTGGGATCTGAAAAAGATGATCGCCTATTCCTCGGTCGGCCACATGGGGGTAGTGCTGCTCGGCATCGCCACCCTCAACATCTCCGGGCTAACCGGCGCGGTGTTGCAGATGATGGCCCACGGCCTGGTGGCCGGCGCCTCCTTCCTACTGATCGGCCTGCTCTATGAGCGCACCCACACCCGCAACATCAACGACTACAGCTCGCTGCTGCGGATCACCCCACGCTTCGCCTTTTTCACCACCCTGGCGTTTGTCGCCGCGGTCGGCATCCCCGGCACCTTCGGCTTTGTCGCCGAGCTGCACGCCCTGATCGGCGGCTTCGAGCGTTGGGGCTGGCTGGTGGTGGTGCTGAGCCTGAGCATCATGATCAGTGCCGCTTACGCGATCCGCACTATCGGCCAGCTCTTCACCGGCCCCAGCCACAGCCAGATGCAAGAGATCGAGGACCTGCGTCCCACTGAGCTGGCCGCAGCCAGTATGTTGAGTCTGGGCATCCTACTACTGGGCATCTTTCCGGCGCCGGCGCTGCAGCTGGTCTCCGCCTCAGTTGAACAGCTGAGTGGGCTGTTCGCCGGCCACTTTTAAACGAGGAGAGTGAGCTTGTCTGTTGCCAGCCACGATCAGGAGCCAGGCGATATCCGCGACCGCTTGCAGCACGCCATCGAACACTTCGAGCATCTGCTGCCTGGCCAGGCGCCGATCAAAGACTTCGTCCACCACAACACCCTGCACGGCTTCCAGCACCTTCACTTTACCGAGGCACTGGCCGAGGCGGAATGCCTCACCGGCGCCCGCGGCTATCTGCCGGAGAAGCAGTTTCGCGAGTTTTACCGTGAAGGCCGCATCAACCGCGACGACCTCGAGGCAACCCTCGACGAGACCCCGGATCTCGCTGCCAACGCGCCACTGTTGCAGGATCAGACCATCCCCCTCAACCAGCGCGATCTGATCATCACCGCACTACTGCATCCGCTGAAGCCGGTGACCGCCTGCCAGCTCAACTGGCAGCTCGAGGAGCTGGATGCACTCCACCGCTTCCAGCCCGATGTGGAAGCGGCCAGCCGTGAGCGGCTGCTCAGCGCCGCTAATCAGCAGGACGAGGGGACCGCGATCAGTGATCTCTGGGCAGCCTGCCTGGAGATGCTGGGACTGCAGCACTTCATCATGCACCCGGAGGAGCTGGTCGATCTCTCCCCGGAACAGGCGGAGCAGATGCTCAGCGGGCTGAACCAGAGCAGCGAAGGCTATGACGACCTGCACATGCTGGTGCGCAAAGAGGTGGCCAAGGAGCTGGGAACACTGCTCGCCCAGGTTGGTCCTGAGATCACCCTGCGCGGCCTACTGCTCAAGCTCACCGGTCAGGACCTGCTGGAACAGATCCGGCCGATGTTGATCCGTTTCATCGCCAGCTTCCTCGATCAGGGACTCGCAGCCTGGCCGATTCCCAATCGCGAGCAGGGCTTCTACGCTACCTGGCGCACCAGCGTGGCAGTCTCACTGACCGGCTTCCTAGCCGATCTGATCGAGTGGCAAGATGAGATCGCACTGCTCGACGACGATCCTCTGGAAGTAGTCATCGCCGAGCTACGTCATATGGGCGTACCCGAGGCACACTGGGAGAGCTACCTAGAGCGACTCGCCCTGGAACTGCCGGGCTGGTCTGGCATGTTCTTCTGGCGCCACAACCACCCCGGTTACCAGGGCAGCGCCGAGGTACCGGTAGCAATGCTCGACTACCTGGCGGTGCGCCTGGTGCTGGAACGACTGTTCGCACAGAAGCTCTGCAACCAGCAGTGGCAGATCGCCCCCAACCTCGACCTGCTGCGCTGGTACTTCCGCCGCCGTCGCTCCGAGTTCATGGTGCGCTACACCCTCTACAATCGCCGCCTGCCGGAGTACCTCACCAACCGTGCGCAGCAGTTGGTGAGCCGCATCCCGATTGCCAGTGAAGAGCGCCCCATGTGGCGGCAACTGGCCGACATGATCTGGACTTGGCGGCAGAGCCCCGCCGCCGACCAGCCGGAGGGCTATTCCGTCTACCGCAGTGCCTGGCCCCTGTTCCGCCTCTGCCAGCACCTCGGCATCTGCGCTGACGAACTGCGTAGCATCGAGTGCGAACCGCTTGCATCGATCTTCGACACCCTGGCCCAGCTCACCCCGCATAAACGCGGTTACATCTGGCTGCAGGCCTACGAACGCCACTACCGCGAACAGATCTTCAACGCCATCGTCAATAATGAGGGACGCGGTCGCTGGAAGACGCGTGAGAACCGCCCGGCAGCACAGATCGTCTGGTGCATGGACGATCGCGAAGAGGGCATTCGCCGCCATCTCGAAGCGATCAATCCGCAGATCGAGACCCTAGGCACAGCCGCCCACTACAACGTGCCACACAATTGGCGCGGCCTCGACGACAGCGAGATCAGCGGTCTCTGTCCGGTGGTGATGGTGCCCACTCATGAGATCCGCGAACTGCCCAAGGTCGGTGAGGAGAAAAGCGCCAGGGAGCGCAGCAAGCAGCACAAACGCCGCCTTTGGCTGAAGGATTTGTTGTTTCAGGAGACCCGCCGCAATCTGCTCGGCTCCACCGCATTGATGACCTTGGCAGCCCCCGGCGCACTGGCAGTACTGGCCGCCAAGGTGGTGGCGCCATTGAAGTTGGGGCAACTTTCAGCGCGCCTGCGAGAACGCTATGAGACCCCGGTGACCACCGATCTCGCCCTCACCGCAGCGCCCGATGCCCCGGAGGGCAGTATCGAACAGAACCGTCTCGGCTTCTCCGACATCGAGCAGGCCGACCGGGCCGAGGCGTTCCTACAGAATCTCGGTCTGGTGGATGGCTTTTCGCGGCTGCCGATCATCATGGGCCACGGTTCCAGCAGCGAAAACAACCCGCACCGCGCCGCCTACGACTGCGGTGCCTGCAGCGGCCGCCACTCCGGACCGAATGCCCGTATCCAGGCCGCGATATGCAACCGTCCGGTGGTCCGCACACTACTGCGCGAGCGCGGCATCGATATCCCCGACGACTGCTGGTTCATCGGCGCCTTCCACAACACCTGCAACGAAAATATCGACTGGTTCGACCTCGACAAGGTACCGGAAAGCCATCGCCAGGAGCTGGCCAGTATCCAGCAGGATCTGCACCAGGCCTGCCAGCATTCGGCCCACGAGCGCTGCCGTAAGTTCTTCTCTGCTCCCAAGCATCCGGGGCTGAAACAGGCGCTGACCCACATCCAGGGACGCGCCAACGACTTCAGCCAGGCGCGTCCGGAGTTAGGCCACGCCACCAACGCCTGCGCCTTTATCGGCCGCCGATCGATCACCCAAGGGGTGTTCTGGGACCGGCGCGCCTTCCTCATCTCCTACGATCCAACCCGCGACCCGGACGGCAGCATCATTGAGCGTCTGCTGCTGGCCAACGGCCCGGTCGGCGCCGGCATCAGCCTGGAGTACTACTTCTCCACGGTCGACAACGAGCAGTATGGCTGCGGCTCCAAGGTGACCCACAACATCTCCGGCCTGTTCGGTGTGATGGAGGGTGCCAGCTCCGATCTGCGCACCGGCCTACCGCGGCAGATGATCGAGATCCACGAGGCAATGCGGCTGCAGGTGATCGTCGAACAGAGCACCGAGATGCTGACTGAGATCTATCTGCGCCAACCACCGCTGCAGGAGCTGGTGGGCAAGGGCTGGCTGCTGCTCAGCGCCAAAGATCCAGACAGCGAGCGCATCGATGTCTTTTATCCCGACAAGGGCTGGGTACGCTGGCAGGGCAAGCTGGAGCCACTACCCAGCGTAGAGTGCTCGGCTGACTGGTACAACGGCCAGATGGACCCACTCACGCCGGTGCTGCTGAAACAACCCGGAGCGACCGACCATGTATGAACTCGCCCACTCCCCCCTGTTCGCTCCACTGCATGGGCTAATCCCGATGATCCCGGTACTGCCGCTACTGGCGGCCGTCTGGATCGCCCTCTCCTACACCTTTGAGGGCAATCGTGGTGAGGTCGGCGAGCGACTCACAGCGCGGGTCGCACTACTGGCAGGCGCACTGTCACTGATCATCCTGCTGCTGGTCGACCTGTTGGCCCTGCTGATCGGCGAGGCGCCGGGCCAGATCCGGTTCGGCGAGTGGCTCAGCAGTGGCGACTATCATATCCGCATCAGCTTTACCCTGGATGCACTGGGGCTGTCAATGGCGACCCTGGTAGCCACTATCGCCCTGATCACGCTGCGTTTCTCGGTCAACTATCTACACCGCGAGGCGGGCTTCCAACGCTTTTTTATGGCGCTCTGCCTGTTCATGGCGGGTATGCTGCTAATCGTGATGGCAGGCAGTGCGGCACTGGCATTTGTCGGCTGGGAGCTGGCCGGTGTCGCCTCCTATCTGCTGATCGGTTACGCGTTGGACCGCCCCACCGCCACCACCAATGCTACCCGGGCGTTTGTCACCAACCGCATCGGCGATGCCGGTTTCGTGCTGGCGCTGTTTCTCGCACTGTTCTGGATCGGTGATCTAGAGTGGCCGGCAATCACCGGTGGCGTTACCGACATGAGCAGCCTCAGCGCCGGTCTGCTCGGCTCCGGCTTCCTGCTGGCGGCGCTGGTGAAGTCGGCCCAAGTACCCTTCTCACCCTGGATCAGCCGCGCCCTGGAAGGGCCGACCCCTTCCAGTGCGGTGTTCTACGGCTCACTGATGGTGCATGCTGGCGTCTATCTGCTGATCCGCCTGCAGCCAGTATTCGAGCAGACACCGCTGATGATGGTGGTGATACTGCTGTTTGGTCTGCTGACAGTGGCCTATGGTTACCTCTGCACACTGGTGCAGACCGATGTGAAGAGCACGCTGATGTTCTCCACCATCGCCCAGGTGGGACTGATGTTCGTCGAGTGCGGCCTGGGGCTATTCGAGCTGGCAGCCTGGCATCTGGCGATCCACGCCATCTGGCGCGCCTATCAGTTCCTGCTCTCGCCGGCCCACATGCACCTGATGTCACGCCCGACCCGACCGGCACCTGCCTGGCTGCGCAAGCGCCGCTGGCTGTTTACCGCAACCATCAACCGCTTTTGGCTCGATCCGGTCAGCGACTGGCTGTTGACCCATCCTACTCAGCAGCTAGCCCGAGACACCCAGGAGTTCGACGACCGGGTGATCGTACCACTGGTCGGCATGCCGGCCCGCGCCAATGCGATCAGCTCCCTGGCCCAATGGCAGGGGCGCAAGGGCCAACCGCTACCCTCCAGCGAGGGCGATGTGGGCCAAGGCATGGGGCTGGTCGGCAAGCTGATGGAGGGCATCGCCTCGATGCTGCACTGGTTTGAGGAGCACCTGGTGCTCAAAGGCGGTGGTGAGGGGCTGATCAACCTGATCGAGCGGCTCGGTTCCAGACTGTTGCGGATCGAAGAGCTGCTGGCCCAGCCCCGCTATCTGCTGTTGCTGATCATGGCGACCTTCGCGGTGATACTCTAAGGAAACTGGTCGATGATGCATGAGATCCACTGGAGCGCCCAGGCGGGCTTCCCCATCCTCAGCGCGCTGCAGCTGCTGCCGCTGCTCGGCATGGCCATCCTGCTCGGCTGGCGGGAGAGCCGTGCGGTGCCCCTGCTTGGTACCGGTTTCGCGCTACTGGAGCTGTTGCTGGCGCTGCTGCTGCTGAACTTCTTTGATCCCACGCAAGAGGCGATGCAACTGGCCGAGCGGATGCCCCTGTTTGGCCCGCTTGCCTACCACGCCGCAGTGGATGGGGTGAGCGTGATCTTCATCCTGCTAACGGCGCTGCTCAGTCTGCTGGTTGTGATCTACGGTCAGGTGCGCGATCTAACTCCCCACGCACTCTTTATGCCACTGGTGCTGGCGGTTGAATCCGCACTGATGGGCATGTTCACCAGCGTCGATCTACTCTGGTTCACCCTGCTCTCGGCAATGGAACTGGGCCTGGTAGGATTTCTAATCGCCCGCTGGTCCACCTCGCCAGAATCAGAGCTGGCCCAGGCGCGCTACTATCAATTCATGGGCACCGGTCTGCTACTGTTGTTGAGCGGCGTCATCATGCTTGGCTGGAACTACGCCGACGCCAACGCTGGCCGCTGGAGCTTCGATCTGTTCGAGCTGCAACAGACGGAAGTGGCGCCCAATTTCCCCTCAGTGATCTTCTTCCTGCTGTTCTATGGTCTGGCGGTGCGCATCCCGCTGTTCCCGCTGCACGGCTGGCTACCGGTGGTGGCGGAGCACGGCACAGTGGCGGCGGCACCGGTGTTTTTAATCGGCCTGAAGATCGGCATCTATGCGATGCTGCGCTTTCTGCTACCGCTGATGCCTGAGACGGTGCTGCAGTGGCAGCCGTTCATCGTCGCCTTTGCGGTGGCCGGGGTCTTCTACGCCGCACTGCTGGCAATGCTACAGGTCAATCTGCGTCGGCTGCTGGCGTTTGCGGTGGTGAGCCATACCAGCGTGTTGCTGATCGGCATGTTCAGCCTCAACCTAGCGGCCTTCGAGAGCAGCGTGATGCTGTCGGTCAACTTCGGTCTGGCGATCACTACCCTGCTATTCATGCTCGGTTTTGTCTATCGCCGCACCCACACTCTGCTGATGGCTCGCCTCGGCGGTCTGTTCGACCACATCCCACTGATCGGCATCGCCTTTCTGATCGGCGGCCTGGCCATCGTCGGGATGCCTGGCACGCCAGGTTTCGACGCGGTGCATCTGACCCTGGAGGCGGCGATCCACCGCTTTGGCGCGCTGGTGACCATCGCCGCGGCGCTGGGTAACGTGGCGGCTGCCGGCTTTCTGCTGTGGGCGTTTCAGCGCTCCTTCCTAGCGCCCCAGGATGAGACCCAGGCAGCGCTCAAGGTGGAACCCACCAGCTCGGTTGAGAAGCTGATTGCCGGAGTGATGATCCTGGTGATGTTGAGTGCCGGCTTCTATTCCGAGCCCTGGCTAGGGCTGATCGAAAACTCCCTTGAGGGGCTGAATACGCTCTATGGGGCCGGGGCGCACTGAAGATTCGACCGCTCACGCACCGTGCGGCTCGCGTGAGCGACCATAGAAGAGACGGAATCGACTGACATGAATGAATCCATCCAGGCGCTCACCGAGGGCCTACCGCTGATCAGCCTGCTGATCCTTTCGCTGCCGCTGGGCGCTAGCCTGATCTGGCTGCTGCCGGGAGAACATCTGGCGCGCTGGGTGGCACTGTTCATCGCACTGATCGATCTGTTGCTTGCGGTAACGATCCTGTTGGCTTTCGACCCGGGCCAGTCGGGGTTTCAGTTTGTCGAGCAGAGCAACTGGATCGCCTCGCTGAATATCCACTACCGGGTCGGCGTGGATGGCATATCGGTGCTGTTCCTGCCGCTGACGGTGCTGCTGTTTCTCGGCGTGGTGCTCTCCTCTTGGAGCAGCACACGCAGCATGCCACGTCTCTACTACACCCTGCTGTTGCTGCTGGAGAGCAGCAGCCTGGGGATCTTCTGCTCGCTGGATACGGTGCTGTTTTTCCTGTTCTGGGAGCTGACTCTGCTGCCGCTCTACTTCCTTATCAGCTTCTGGGGAATCGGCGCCAACCGCCGCTACGCCGCGGTCAAATACACCCTGTTTATGCTCGCTGGCGGCATCCCGATCCTGTTTGGTTTTATCCTGCTCGCCTTCGGCCAGGCCGAACTCAGCGGTACGGCCCCACCCGCGGGTCTGGTATTTGATTACGAAACCCTGCTCAACAATCCTCTGCCGGCCGAGATGCAAACCCTGGTGTTCTTCCTGCTGCTGCTCGGCTTTGCCTTTAAGACCCCGCTGTTCCCGCTCCACACCTGGCTGCCGGTGGTAGCGATGGAGGGACCGGTGGCGATCGCCGCACTGATGACCGGGCTCAAGCTGGGGGCCTACGGTATCATCCGCTTTGTGGTCCCGATGGCGCCGGCTGCGGCGCAGGAGTTCCACTGGCTGCTGGCCGGTCTGGGCGTGATGGGGATCCTCTACGGTGCGGTGCTGGCGATCGCCCAGACCAACCTGCGCCGCATGCTCGCCTATGCCAGTATCAGCCATGTCGGGCTGGTATTGCTGGGGATCGCCTCGTTCACTATCCAGGGCTTTCAGGGGGCGCTGTTTCAGCTGCTCAACTTCACCATCATCGCCGGCGGGCTCTATATCATGACCGGCTTCCTGCACCATCGCATCGGCTCTACCGATCTGATCAACCTGGGTGGCGTGGCCCAGTCGATGCCGCTGCTGACCGCCTTCTTCCTGCTGTTTGGTCTGGCGAGCATGGGAGTGCCGGGCACCAACGGTTTTCCCGCCGAGTTTCTGGTGCTGGTGAGTGCGCTGGGCAGCCACACCGGCGCCGGGCTGGCGGCGCTGTTCGGTATGGTGCTGGGTGCCGGTTATTTTCTCAGCCTCTACCGCCGCGCATTCCTGGGGCCTGCCCGCTCTGCGGTGGTCATCGACGCCCTGGATCTGCGCCGCCGCGAGCTGCTGGTGGCCAGCATGATCGCCTTCCTGGTACTCGCCATTGGCCTCTATCCCAACAGTGTGTTGGAGACCACCCGGGTCGCCAGTGAGGCCTGGGTGGCGTATCTGCTGATTCAATGACGCCGCTGCAGCACCAGGCCGAGGCGCAGACCCTGGAGCTGTTGCTGCAGGCACAGGATCAGTTCAAAATCCGACTGCCTGAAGTGCGTATCACTTTTGATCTGCGAGGGCGCAGCGCCGGCATGCTGCGGCTGCCGCGGTCAGGCGCGGCAGTTATCCGCTACAATGCCCAGCTGCTGGCGGAAAACGACCCGCAGTTCATCGCCCTGACGGTCCCCCACGAAGTTGCCCACCTGGTAGCCATGACGCTGCATGGGAGGGGGATCCGCCCGCATGGAGCGGAGTGGAAGGCGGTGATGGAGGCATTTGGCGCCGCACCGGAGCGTTGCCACCAATTTGATGTCAGCCGCGCCTCTAGACGCCGGTTGCGCCGCTTTACCTACCAATGCAACTGCAGGGAGCACCAGCTCAGCAGCATCCGCCACAACCGTGCTCAGCGGGGCACCCGCTACCTCTGCCGACACTGCAAGACATCTCTACGCCCAGTTGAATAATTTTAGAGACCAAGGGCACTTCAGATCACACACTTCCCATTACCTCTCATAAAGAGGAACGAAGCACACGCCGCCCTACGGAACCACTGAAATCTTCTGTGATTTACACTCTCTACCAATTGACGATTCACGACCCACCTCACCGGCTTGTATTCACCGGGCCAGTATCCTAGCTTGTCAAATAGATGGAAGCGAAAAACTGTCGGAGAATGACGATGCCCAGGATTGTTCGCCTTGTTTGGATGCTGTTCCTGTTGAGTGTGCCGCTTTCTCTTCCTGCACTCGATTTCGAGGTGACGGCCCAGACCACCGACTGCTCCGGTGACATCGGATTCTCCTCCTTCGATTCCCGGGATCTCTATAAGATGCAGTCGGCGGACTGCACCGACCCCAACACCGGCCAAAAGCTGCAGCAGGTGCTGCTGAAATCCAAATCAGGTCTAGTCAGCTACGACGTGATCTGGGTCACTCAGGAGGAGGCCCGCAACATCCTGCAACAGATAAAGGAGATCAAGGCGGCCAAGATCAAACGCATGACCCGTCCCGAGGTGATGATCCAGAAAGAGACGGTGATCCGCCACGAACGACCGATTGCGACGCCCACCGTCACCCGTTCGGCCCCGCCGGCGCGCAGCGACCTGCCCGGCCCGGTGATCAACATCGTCGATCCGCCCATCGCCAATACCCGCTCCATCACCAATGTCATCACACCGACGGATGCCGACAAGCGCACCGTGGTGGGCAAGATCAACGCCCCCGCCGGCCTGATCTCCTTGACCATCAATGGCAAGTCTCACAAAGTGGACGAACACGGCATCTTCAAGGCCGAGGTGCCGGTGACCCGTTCCAAGACGCCAGTGACCATCGTCGCCGTGGACAATCAGGGCAAACGGGACACGGTGGAATTCCGGCTGCTGCCCGAACCCCTGCAGGAGCAGCCTGAGACTGGCGCCGGTGTCGACAGCGATCCGAGCGTCTTCGGGAACTATCATGCCCTGATCATTGCGAATGCCCGTTATGAAAAACTTGATGACCTCTCCACCCCAAAAAACGATGCGGACGCAATCGCCGACATCCTCAAGCAGCGTTATGGATTCACCGTCACCCGCCTCTACGACGCGACCCGCTACGAGATCCTCTCCGCTCTGAACAAGACCCGCCGGGAACTCACCGAAAAAGACAACCTGCTGCTCTACTACGCTGGCCACGGTGAGTATGACAAGACCAACAACCGGGGCCACTTGCTGCCGGTTGATGCGGAGACCAACAGCACCGCCAACTGGATCTCCACCGTGGCGATCACCGACATCCTCAACGCTATGTCGGCGAAGCATGTACTGGTGGTGGCCGACTCCTGCTACTCCGGAGCCCTCACACGGGCCGTCAACACTGAACTTGATCCCGGCATGTCGGAAGAGACCCGCATGAAATGGCTCAGGGTCATCGCCAAGGCCCGATCTCGCTACGTGTTGACCTCCGGCGGTGTGAAACCGGTATTGGATGACAGCGGAAATGGACACTCCATGTTTGCCAATGCGCTCATCAATGTACTGAGCGAGAGCAAGGGGATACTCGAGGGTTCCAAACTGTTTCGCGAGGTCAAGTCACGGGTGTCAGCCCGGGCCGAGGAACTCAACGTTGATCAATCCCCTCAATACGCCCAGCTCAAGCGCACCGGGCATGAGTTTGGGGAATTCCTTCTGGTTGGTCAGCGTTGATCCCAGATACTCCCTGTAGTTGGAATGCTTCACTCCATGGATGAATTCAGGGCGGCGCTGGACGACTTTTTTACCGGACGCATGGATCTGGATAGGTTGTTGGGCAGGCTCGACGCCCAACTGCTGCTACATCCGAATAGCCAGACGGAACTCGTCGCACTGTTGGACGAGTTGCAGCGCAGTAACCGGATCCCGGCCCAGATCGTCACCTCCCTGCGTGCCCGTCTCGCTCAATATACGGAACCCGCGGAGGATGCAGCGGGTGGGGAAACTCGTATCCGTGCGGATCTGGGAACGGGCCGTCCAGCCCCGATTTCTGACCAGGCAACTCGTATCGTCGGTACCCCAGTGCCATCTCCCTCCCGTGTTGCTCAAACACAAGCCTCCTCTGCCCCCCCCTCTCCTCAGGCCGCACAAGTCGCCCGCTGGTGGGCGACATCCTCAACGGGCGTTTCGTGCTGGAGGATGAGATCGGCCGCGGCGGCATGGGCGTGGTCTACCTGGCAAAGGACCTGCGTAAGGAAGAGGCGAGGGATCGGGATCCTTACGTCGCCATCAAGGTGCTCAACGAAGCGGTGCAGCAGAATCCTGATGCCTTTATCGCTCTGCAGCGGGAGGCCAAGAAGGCCCAACGCCTAGCTCATCCCAACGTGGCCACGGTCTATGATTTCGACCGGGACGGTGACAGGGTCTACATGACCATGGAACTGATGCAAGGCGAGTCGGTGGAGCACCTGATCAAGCGAATCCGGCCCAGCGGCCTGCCCCTGGAGAAGGCCCTACCGATCATCGAGGGGATGGCTCAGGGTCTGGCCTACGCCCATAGAAAGGATATCGTGCACGCCGATTTCAAGCCGGGTAACGCCTTCATCCTGCAAAACGGAGAGATCAAGGTACTCGACTTCGGCATCGCCCGCGCCTTCAACCCCCCAGGACAGAACTCTGGCAACGCCACCGTCTTCGATCCCGCCAAATGGGAGGCCCTCACTCCGGCATACGCCAGTTGCGAGATGTTCGACCAGGCGGCCCCTGATCCGCGGGACGATATCTACGCCCTCGGCTGCGTCAGCTATGAACTGCTCACCGGACGCCACCCCTTCGACAAGTTGCCGGCTAACCAAGCCCGCGGTCGGAAATTAATACCCAAACCCATTCCCGGACTCAGCCACCGACAGAATCAGGCACTGGTCCATGCCCTGGCCTTCGAACGCGGTGAACGCACCCCTGATCTTGAGCAGTTTCTACGGGAGCTGAAGGGTGGAAACGACGCCAACCACAAGTGGTGGGGGTTGGCAGCGGGTGTCCCCCTGTTGCTGGCAGTTGTGGGGGTCGGAGTCTATCTCCGGATAGACGGGGGGACGGACAGGCCGAAGAGTTCACCCCGACCGACGCCGGTGGCCGAACAACCGGCAGAAACAAGGCCGGCTGCAACGATCCCGGGGGAGCTGTTGGAGTCCGATGAAACACCAACGGCCGAAGCTAAACCCAGGCCCAAGGAACTCGATGCCGAAACTCGGGCCAAGGTAGAACGCATCCTGGAGGTAGCCGAGCTTCACCGGATGGTCGGTCGCTATCTGGAACCGAAAGGCAGCAATGCGGTAGAGGCCTATCAGGCAGTCCTCGAAATGGACCCCAGAAACCGGAAGGCCCGGAACGGCCTAGATCAGGTGGCCACCCATTTTACGAACCAGGCCAGGCAGGCCATGGAACAGGGAGATAATTCAGCAGCACAAACCATGCTCAATCAGGGCCTGCAGGCGGTCCCCAAGCACAGGGAGCTCCAGCTTTTGAAAAAACGGCTGCAATCGAAATAAGTAAGCATATTCAGATAACGCAACCGATCTATCATCCGATACTTCAATTCAGAGCGCCGATTTGGTCTTATAATTCATAACGGCAAAGAACTTTCACCTCGCCCCTATTTACCGGAGGAAGCCAGCAGATGCTGAAACTCAAACGCAGACTACGCCTGCTCACTGCCACACTGGCCCTAGGACTGGCCTCGCTGGCGCAGGCGGACTATGTGGCCTATTCCATCGAAAAGGAAGGCGGTGCCAAGCGACCGCTGCCCGAATATATCGGCGATATCGACGTTAAATATTAATCGTTCCGAAAGTATTGGCAGTGTATACTGCTTTCCATGGCTACGATAAAAGAACAGCGTGATCAGAAAAGGAAAGATGTAGTGGAGGCGATT
>NZ_KQ557147.1:0-28691 GCF_001443665.1 endosymbiont of Ridgeia piscesae
TCGCCTCCACTACATCTTTCCTTTTCTGATCACGCTGTTCTTTTATCGTAGCCATGGAAAGCAGTATACACTGCCAATACTTTCGGAACGATTAATAATAGCAGGTTATTGCGAAGATCAGCAACGACAAAGCGGCAGATTCTGGACCCAAGGTGCGAGTCAACGATTCGTTCAGGGCTCCTTTAAACAGCATTCAAGCATAAATGTCCTACCGAACCCAATTCTACGGCGACTCTTCCAGGGGCTCACTCATGTAACCAGAAAACTTCAGACACTGCTTGCCGTTGATCTCAACGATGCTGACCGTCTCACCGCTGCCCCGTCCAAGACCCTCGACGATCGCCTCAGTGGCCGAGACCGGTTTGAGCGGCACACGGATCGAGCCATCACTCAGATGTGGCGCCTCATAGTGGAGACAGATCACGCCACTCTCTTCACTCAGGCGCAGGTTCTGGATCGAGAAGTTGCCATCGGGGTTGATGGTGCGGTAGCGCCCGATGCGCTCACGCCAGGCATCGATCCACGCCTTCGAGTCGATCCGTGTGCCGAGGATGAACTCCTTCTCATTGCGCTCGACGATCAACAGATCCCGTTCCCCCGAGCGGCGGGAGCGAAACCGCATCTCACCCAGGATACGATAGGCGGCCGGCAGGCTCTCGCGACTCTCCGGGGTCAGCCCATAGCTGCCGTCATCAAAACGCACCATGTCAAGCACCCGTTCGATGATGCAAGCGCAGAGCCTGGGGCGCTCGGGGTCGATGGTCAGCAGCCCCAGATCGGTGGCATACCCCCCTGGGGCGATCTCCGGCTCGCCAGCCGTAGAGGTATCTTCCAAGGTTTTCGCAACCCCCAGCGACTCGCCACGCAACTGCAACGTCAGGGTCAGCAGGGTGGCAGCGATCTTATGGGCATAGCGATTCCCCTCTGCCCCATTGGTCAACACTACCACCCCCAGTCCCCGCTCCGGCAGCAGTGAGATCTCAGCGCCAAACAGCAGGGTGCTGCCGCCGTGACGCACCACCTTGCCGATCAGCGGATCCTGCTCAATGAACCAGCCCAGCCCGGGGCTCGAACCTCGAACGATCTGCCCGCTTGCGGTCTGCTCACGCCACATCTCCCGCAGGCTCTGCGCTGAGAGGACATGCTCCCCCGATCGCAATAGTGCGTGCAGCAGCCGCGCCATGTCGGCAGCGCTAGTGTAAAGTCCCAGGGCGGGAGTATCCCGCAACGGCGGCTGGGGGCGCACCTGGCCATCCAGATGCCCAGCGGCAAGCCGCTGCTCCATCACCTCATCCAGTTCAAAACCGCTATGCCTCATCTGCAGCGGCTGAAACAGATGGCGCTGCAGATAGGTCTGATAGGTACTGCCGGAACGTTGCGCAATCAGATGGCCCAACAGATCGTATCCCAAGTTGGAGTAACTGTAGACATGGTTAGGGGGATAGGCGATGTACTCATCCTCCAGCAGTGCCGCCACCTGGGTGAAGGGGGTGGCGGTATACATCCCCTTGCGCAGATCGCTCGGCAGGCCGCTTCGGTGACTCAGCATCTGACGCGGGGTAAAGGATTGAACCGGACCACGGCTGCGAATCGAAAAACCCTCGAACTGCTCTGTAAACGGCTGGTCGAGATCGATGCGACCTGCCTCCTGCAGCTGCATCACCGCCAGTGCGGTCAGTGGTTTGGTCAACGAGCCAACACGAAACACGGTATCCGCCTGCACCGGCCGCATCGTCGGCTGATCGGCGTAGCCAAAGCCTTCGACCCAGAGTGGGCCGCTGCGATCCACCAGCGCGATACTAACGCCGGGGATCATCTCCTCCTCGAGCATACCGTTGATCAGTTTCAGCGCCTCGCTACGTAGCGCGCTCAGCTCACCGCCGGGGAACACCTGCGCGCCGCTAGGATCCTGTTTTTGCGACTGACAACCGATCAATAGCAAGAGGCAGACCATCCACAGCACAGTGGTGATCCACCTCTTTTTCGATGCAGGGCCGCTGGCCCCGCCGGGGCTCATGCTAAGCCCCGGTCTCGCTGTTTCCATTACCAGTCAATCTCATGCCCCAGATCGAGCAGATGACTACCATAGCCCTCGTTAGTACCCCGCTGCACTACCGTCTCGGTGTCAGAGAAGCCACCATTACCCAGCCAGGGATAGGCGTAGGAGTCGCCGATGCCAGGCTGTACTGCGGTCGACAGCTGACTGGAGGCATCAACGCCATGATAGAGATCCGGGTTGCCTACCTCGAAGGGGCTGTTGAACTGCCCGGCAGAGAGACCGGTAGAAAGAATCATTGCGGCAGTGAAAGTCAATGTTTTCATGGTATATCTCCTCGTAATTCTGTGGTTCAAGCCAGTTTTCCGCGGCTTTCAGATAACAATACGCAAGCTGGAGCGGTCTGGATTCAAATAATCATCTGCCAATCACCCCCCCCTTTTGGGCTTAAGCCAAAAACCGTTAGACTTGCAGCAGACAGAATCTGATATAAGGGGTTAATGCAGTGGTTGAAGTACCCAGTGGCCTGACATTCCGCCAGAGCGTCGATCATATGGTCGACCGCGCTCTGGAGATCATGGAACTCGACCCAGGCATTGCCAGAGCCATCAAGAGCTGCACCTCGGTGTTGCAGGTAACCTTTCCGGTACAGCTACGTGAGCGTGTCGAGGTATTCACCGGCTGGCGTGCGGTACACAGCATCCATCGTCTACCGGCCAAGGGGGGGATACGCTTTTCTGAGTCGGTGGACCAACCGGAAATCGAGGCGCTAGCGGCGCTGATGACCTACAAGTGCTCGATCGTCGACGTACCGTTTGGTGGCTCCAAGGGCGGACTCTGCATCAACCCCGAAAATTACAGCCGCGACGATCTGCAGGTGATCACCCGGCGTTTTGCCCGTGAGCTAGCGGAGAAGGGTTTTCTCAGCCCCTCGACCAACGTACCGGCGCCGGACGTGGGCACCGGTCAGCGGGAGATGGCGTGGATTGCCGACACCTACAAACACCTCTACCCGGAAGACATCAACTACATCGCCTGCGTCACCGGCAAGCCGATCGGCCACGGCGGCATCCGTGGCCGCACCGAGGCCACTGGCCGCGGCGTCCAGTACGGCCTGCGCGAATTCTTCCGCCACCGGGAGGAGGTTAATGCCGCAGGGCTGGACGGCGATCTGGAGGGGAAGCGGATCGTGGTCCAGGGGCTGGGCAACGTGGGTTACCACGCCGCCAAGTTCCTCTCCGAAGAGGATGGCGCGCAGGTCATCGCGATCATCAAACACGACGGGGCCATCGTCAATCCCGAAGGCATCCATGTGGAAGAGGCCTACTATCACAAATGCTCCAACGGCAGCTTCAAGGGTTTCGCCGGAGCCGAGTTCGTAGAAGACGGTCAGAAGGTTCTGGAGATGGAGTGCGACATCCTGATCCCCGCCGCCGTCGAGGGCGTGATCAGCGAGGCCAACGCCCCCAACATCCAGGCCAAACTGATCGCCGAGGCGGCCAACGGCCCGGTCACCTTCGAGGCCGACCGCATCCTGCGCAGCCGCGGCATCGCCATCCTGCCCGATGCCTATCTGAACGCCGGTGGTGTAGTGGTCTCCTACTTCGAATGGATTCGTAACCTCACCCACATGCGCTTTGGCCGCATGGAGCGCCGCTTTGACGAGATGCGTGGGCGCAACATCTTGCGCGCCCTGGAGGAGACCACCGAACGGCAGGTCCCCGACTGGATCCGCACCCAACTTGCCAAAGGGGCCAGCGAGATCGACCTGGTCCACTCCGGGCTGGACGACAGCATGCGCACCGCGCTGCAGGAGATCATCGAGACCCGTCGCCGCAACAGCGCAATCGAAGACTACCGCACCGCCGCCTATATCATCGCCCTGAACAAGCTGGCCCGCTCCTATCTCGACCTGGGGGTTTTCTGAGGCTAGCATTCAAACTGCGCAGAGCAGCCTGTGGCCAAGATTGAAAACCAGTTCCGTTATTTTGCTCCGCATCAACGCAGACAAATTAGGCATTATGGTCGGCCCAGCCTACAGCTTATCAGCTCCACGGCCGGCTCCAGCGAGATCAAAGAGTGCAACCTGATCCCGGAGAGGATTGGGAGAAAATCAGACAGGAAGAGCAGCAGGCTCACGAGGAGATAATCTAGAGCCTGTTAACAGACCCTAGCCCAGCGCGAAAAAACGCTGCACAGCATCCAGGTCCTGGGTCTTGGTCATCGGCGGCAGGCTGCGGATAAAGACCTTGCCATAGGGCTTGCTGAGCAGGCGCGGGTCGCACACCACCAGCACGCCACGGTCTTTCTCATCACGGATCAGCCGTCCCGCTCCCTGTTTCAGGGCGATCGCCGCCTGCGGCAGCTGGAACTCCATAAACGGGTTGCCGCCACGCTTGCGTAGCGCGTCGATGCGCGCCTGCAGCACCGGGTCGCCGGGGGAGGCGAAGGGGAGCTTGTCGATCACCACGCAGGAGAGCGCCTCACCACGCACGTCGACCCCCTCCCAGAAGCTGGAGGTGCCGAGCAGCACCGCGTTGCCCAGTTCCCGAAAGCGCTCCACCAATTCGGAACGGGGCGCACTACCCTGCACCAACAGCGGGTATTCGATACGTTCCCGCAGATAGTCCGCTGCCTCCTGCAACGCCCGATGACTGGTGTAGAGTAGAAACGCCCGACCCCGGCTCGCCTCCAGGATCGGAATGGTCAGCTCCGCCACCCGCTGGTTGTAGTCGGCCTGATTCGGCTCCGGCAGCCCCTTCGGCACATACCAGACCGACTGATGCGGGTAGTCGAAGGGGCTGCTCCAGCAGTGAGTCTCGGCATCCACCAGCCCGAGTTGACGGGAGAAGTGATCAAACTTGCCCCCCACCGCCAGGGTCGCGGAGGTGAAGATCCAGGCCGCTTGCTGATCGGCCATGCGGGAGCGGAAGATCGAGGCAATCTCCAGCGGCGTGGTATTGAGGCGGAAGCCCTGCCGCTGGGTCTCGAACCAGCGGATCGTCTCCTCGTCACTACCATCGCAGAGTTGATCGAGGCCAGCATCCAGGGCGAGACAACGCTCGCCACAGCTGTCGAGCCCCTTGCCGCGCCCCTGCACCGCCTGCAGCATGCCGCCCAGGTTTTCCAGTTCACTGCGCAGCCGTTCAAGCCCAGCCTGGATGGTCGGATTTGTGTCGATCTCATTCCAGGCGCCGCGCCGCGGCTCCAGACCAAAGGTGAGACGCAGATCCCGGGTCGACTTCTTCAGTCGCTCCGCCTGCTCCTCCAGCTTGGGCAGATCCCCCGCCTCCTTGTGGTACTCGACCAAAGTATCACGCACCAAATCGAGCAGCTGGCGCGAGCTGACGCTCATGCCGAAGAAATTGCCCGCCACCTCCGGCAGCTGATGTGCCTCATCCAGGATAAAACCGTCGGCACTCGGCAGCAGCTCGCCGAAGCCACCATCCTTGAGTGCCATGTCGGCACACAACAGATGGTGGTTGATCACCACCAGGTCTGCCTCCTGGGCGCGCCGGCGCGCCTCCACCAGGTGACACTTGCTGTGTGAAGGGCACTCGGTGCCGAGGCAATTCTCGGTGGTGGAGGTGACCAGTGGCCAGATCGAGGCATCCTCACCAACCTCTGGCATCTCGGCGATATCGCCGCTGTCGGTTGCGCTCGACCATTCGCGGATGCGCGGCAGTTGCTCACGCTGCTCCCGGGTGAGGTGGTGGTCCTCGAACAGGGCGCTCTCCATACGGTGCAGGCAGAGATAGTTGGCGCGACCTTTGAGCAGCGCCACCGCGACCGGCACGGCGAGGCTTTTGCGCACCAGCGGCAGATCGCGGTGGAACAGTTGATCCTGCAGGTTCTTGGTGCCGGTGGAGACGATCACCTTGCGCCCCGACATCAGCGCCGGCACCAGATAGGCGAAGGTCTTGCCGGTACCGGTGCCCGCCTCGCAGATCAGGGTGCCACCACGCTCCAGCACCGCCGCCACTGCCTCCGCCATCTCTTGCTGCTGCGGGCGTTGAGAGAAGCCGTCGATACAGCGGGCGAGCCAGCCATCGGGGCCGAAGATCTCGGAGAGGTCACTCATTAAGAACGGGAGATTTGGTCAGCAGAAGCATCAAGCCTGGTTATCCCAGACCTCGGGTTCCAGACCATCCTCACGGGTCCAGACGAGACGGGCGATGATCTTGAAGCGCGCCACCGACATCGCACCCCGCTTGGCGCGGCTACTGCTGGAGGAATTGATAAAGGCCTCGATATCGCTGCGTTGCGCTTCGTAGATCTCATAGGGTTCATACTCCTCATCCATGAGCACCAGCACCACCGCATCCCACGCCTGCTCCATCTTCAGCTGACCGACACGCTGCCCGGACTTGCTCTCGTCAAAGATGGTGCGTGACTTGATCTGGATGCGCAGCCCGTCCCGCGCCGGGTCCACCGCATCGTAGCCGCTCGCCCCTTCCGGACGCGGCTCCAGCCGCAGCAGCTTGACCGCATCGTGCTCGGCGATCTCGCTGCTGATCCCCGGCAGCGGCTTGCCCATGGTGCGACGGTATTCAGCGGCGAGCAGACGCGCCTGGGCGATCAGTTTGTCGGCGGCGTAAACGCTCAAGCCATAACCCCTGTCTGGTTGCGATGATCGGCCCGATTGTAACGGAATGTGGGGCAGCAGGCACTTGGCCTAGCGGGTCTTTCTCAATCAAACAACTGCTGGAACCAGGCAAAGGGGTCTTCGGTACCCGCCGCCTCGGCGCCGCCAGCGCAGGGCGCTGAGCGAGTCGGTTCACTGCCGGCGATGAACGGCCATTGACGGGATACACCACAGCCGCTGCCGCTGCGCAGGCTGCTGGCCGGATCGATCGCCACCCACCGCACCCCGCTCGGCAGGCGATCATCCAGCGGGGTGGTACCGATGCGTTTCATCAGATCGCCCCAGACCCGCATCGCGCCGCTGGCGCCGGTCAGCCCGGTGCGGCCGTTGTCATCCCGGCCGACCCAGACCACCGCCGCCCGCCTGCCATCAAAGCCGGCAAACCAGCTGTCGCGCTGCTCGTCGGTGGTGCCGGTCTTGCCGGCCAGGCCGGTGATGTCCGGCAACTGTCTTTTCAGACCCCGCCCGGTGCCACTAACCAGAGTCTCCCGCAGGGCCTGGTTGAGCAGGAATACGGGCCGCGCATCAAACGCCTGCGTACGGCTGGTGGAGTAGCGGGAGAGCGGCCGCCCGCGGCTGTCGGTGACCGCCTCGATGGCCCGCAGCTGCGCCAGCACACCACCCGCCGCCAGGGTCTGGTACATCTGCGCCATCTCCAGTGGCGACATGGAGACCGCACCCAACAATATCGAGGGATAAATCTCGAAGGGCCGGCGGATGCCCAGCTTGCGCAGGGTCGATTCCACCTGCGGCAGCCCTACCTCCATCCCCAATCGCACCGTGGCCAGGTTGTAGGATTTGGCCAACGCCAGGTAGAGGGGCACCTCACCGTGATTTTTATGGTCGTAGTTGCGCGGCGCCCAAATCGCGCCACCCTCCCCTTTGAGCCGTACCGGCGCATCCTGCAGGCGGCTGAGCAGGGTGAAGCGCCGATCCTGCTCCAGGGCGCTCAGATAGACAGCTGGTTTGATCAGCGAACCCACCGGCCGGATCGCATCCAGCGCCCGGTTGAAACCGGCGAAACGGGGGTTGCGATCCCCCACCAGCGCGCTCACCCGACCGCTGTCGCTCTCCACCAACACCACCGCCCCCTGCAGCTCTCTGGGCTTGGCCACGCCACGCTGCTCCAGGCGCTGCAGCTGTCGGCTCAGCGCCTGTTCCGCCTGCCGTTGCAGTTGCGGATCGAGGGTGGAGAAGATGCGCAGCCCCTCGGCGTTGAGGTCGGCCTCCTGATAGTCGCGCCGCAGCTGGCGCCGCACCAGGTCGAAAAAGGCGGGATAGCCAGAGGCGCGCTTGCTGCCCTGTTTGATGCCGAGCGGCACCTTGGCCACCCGCTGTGCAGTCGCCTCCTTGATCAGCTCTTGCTCGGCCATCAGCTGCAGCACCAGATTGCGCCGCTTCAGGGCACGTTTGGGATGGCGCAGCGGATTGTAGGCGGAGGGCCCCTTCACCAACGCCACCAGCAGGGCATTCTGCGCCAGCGTCAGCTCATTCAGCGGGCGGTTGAAGTAGAACTGGCTGGCCAGGCCAAAACCGTGGATCGCCCGGCCACCCTCCTGACCGAGGTAGATCTCATTGGCATAGGCTTCGAGGATCTCATCCTTGCTGTAGTGATACTCCAGCAGCAGCGCCATCAGCGCCTCGTTGAGCTTGCGGGTGAGGCTGCGCTCCTTGCTGAGGAAGAAGTTCTTCACCAACTGTTGAGTCAGGGTGCTACCGCCTTGTACCACCCCGCCGGCGCGCAGGTTGCTCCAGAGGGCGCGGGCGATGCCGATCGGATCGATACCGAAGTGGGAGTTGAAGTTACGGTCCTCCACCGCGATCAGTGCCGACACCAGTTGCTTCGGCAGCTCTCCCCGCTTCACCAGGATGCGGTCTTCGCTGTGGGCCGGATGCAGGCTGCCGATCAACGGCGGCTCCAGCTGGTAGTCCCCGATGGCCCGGCCGCTGGCCGCCTGTTTGAGCGAGATGACCCGGCTATCAGCGAGCTTCAGCTCCAGATAGTCACTGTCGCGTGTCCCCTGGGGGAAGGCAAAGGCACGAGTGCGTATCAGGAAGCGACCGCGATAGCTGGAGTAACTGCCGGGCCGATCGGGATGCTTGACCCGCGCATAGCCGAGCCGGTCGAGGATCTGGCGCAGCCCCCGCTCGTCCAGGCGGACCCCTTTGGCCAGCTGCTGCGCCTGACCATAGACCTGGGCCGGTACCGCCCAGCGGCGGCCATCGAAGCGCAGCTGCACGATCCGGTCGAGATAGATCAGGTAGAGGCTGGTGGCCAGCAACAGCGCGATCAGCATCAGAACCAGCCAGCTCTTCCAACGAAAACCGCGACTGCGGGAGGCGGTTGGTTTACGCTTTCGTTTGGCTCGCTTCGCCATAGATAGAAACTGCTTTAAGAGGGGGCGGCTAATCTACGCCAATCAGGGGTGGATTTGAACCAACCCGCGGGCAAAAAAATGGCAGCTCACCGACTGATTCCGGTCGCCGCCTATCGATTAAGGAGATAATCGATCAATTCCGCCTATAAGGAGAGTGCCCTGGCTCAGATAGACACCTTTCTATCCGCCGTCTTCTGTTCCATCTGAAACAGTCGCCTGCAGGTCTTTATCGCCAGCGCCTCATCATCAGTCACCGGTGGCTGAAGAGATGTAATGATCTCTTTCAGATAGGAAACCCGTTGCGCCCGAGTCATCTCGTTTTTACTGCTCATAACCTGCCTCCCCCAATTGGCCGCGTCCCGCTCGCTGTCCGCATCGGCCGCCGCTCTTTCTAAGTTCAGCATACCTAATCAGGGTGTAAAGAATCACGACACCTTTCTGCATAAAGATGTTAGGAATTTTCTGATGGATTAGAGTATTTTTCCGACAGGGTCAGAGTTTTTCCGGGGCGAGCCAGCCGCGAAAGCACAGATGAGAGCCATTGCCAAAAATGTCGACGGTCACTACTACCCGGAGTTCCATCACGGCTGGGGCGGTTGTGCTGAGGAGCTGTTCCACTACACCTCCCGCTACTACACCTACACCGAAGCCTTTCTGCGCAACCTGGCCGGGGAGCCTGAATACAGCATGGGAAGCTACAAGGCCAATATGCTGAACGATGAGCAACGCAGGCTGATGGCCGCCATCCTCTCCTGCCGCCCTGACCGGGCGTCGGCCCGCGCGATCCTACACCTTGTTTCCGATGCGGAGCACAGCTGCGGGGAGGTCGAAGAGACGCTCCGCCAAACCTACCGGGAGCAGCTTGAAGTCATTCCCAGCGGGGTTGCCCTGGTCTACGTGCACCGTCCCCATGAATCCCAGCTACAGGATGTGGCCCCGCTCGACCCCTTTCTCAACATCGCCGAGCGGCTACAGCTGCCGGTAGCGGTAAAAGCACACCATGTGGAAGTTCCTCTCAAGCTGCTGGCCAGACAGATGGACTCCAGCAGCTCGCGGATTCGCGAGAGCCTCAATGAAGCCATACTCCGGCTGCACACCGCCGGCTATCTGCTGCGCAACCATCCGGGGCTGACCCACATGGAAGCGCACAAGATCGCCGACGAGGATGCGGTTTGAACAAAGGAGCCTCTGAACGAATTATGGACGGCTGCCTTGCGGCCCAAGTTTCCCGCTGCTGCGTTGGAAATCTTGGTAATAGACCTGCTATTACGCCGCACAAGGATGTGCAAGTGTCGCGGAGACAGGATGTCGTTGAGCGACCCTACGATTTCCGCCTTGCAGCGGAAAATTTAGCCTCACAATTCTGCTCACCCAGATTCATTCAGAGGCTCCCACGATGAGAAGTACCCAATGAAGATGATGCAAAGCCTGGCTTTTCTCCACCAGAAAGGTGGCACCGGCAAGACCACCCTGGCCATCGCCAGCTGTATCGCCCTAGCCGCCAGCGGCGCACGAGTACTATTGCTCGACATCGACCCCCAAGGCAGCGCCTCTACTTGGGGCGATCACTATGCCGAGCGGTTTGGTGTGGTGGTGCGAGCACAGGGGCCTGGCCCCCTCGATGCCACCCTGGAGCGCTTCAGCCGTATGTTCGACTGGTGCATCCTCGACTGCCCGCCCAACCTGAGCGAAACGACCCTACAGACCCTAAATCTGGTGGACCGGCTGCTGATCCCGGTGCGCCCGGCACCACCCGACATCTGGGCGCTGGAGCGTATAGCGGCGCTGCTCGCCGATGCACAGAGCCGGGGTCTGGAGATCCCCCATCAGGTGGTATTCAACCAGTGGCGGGATGAGGCGCTCGAACCGCTGCAGGCGATCATCAACAGACTTGGGCTGGAACTGGCCGACTTGCCAATCCGCTTCGATCCCGCCTGGCCTGCGCTGTTCGACGGGGCGGACCTGCCGGAGTCACTCAATCGGCAAATGATGCAATTATTGACTGGCTGAGCGGGCAGGGCGATTTGGATCTCTCTGCCGCTCGTTACTCTCTTTCGATCATCTCCTGCAGATGGGGTGGAATATTCCGCGCCCCGCTGAAATCCGCCCCTGTGACTACAGCATTAACAAAACGTGAATCCTGCAGATCGGTTTCGCTAAACAGGCTGTTATCCATACGCGCACCATTCAGCAGGCTGTGGGTTATCGATGCCCGGGAGAAGTCGGCCTCCTCCAGTGCGCTGCCGGTCAGCACCGCCTCATGGAACTGGCTATCCTGCAGCCGGCTGCTGATCAGCACCGCCCTCAACATGAAACTATGGTGAAAGGTGCTGCCGCTGAAATCGCCCTCCTCCATGGCGATGTCCTTCATAAAGGCGCCGGAGAAGTCGACATTGAGCGCCTGCACCTCATTCAAGTTTGCGCCAAACATCTGCGCTTTGATGAAGCGGCCGTTATCGAGGGTTCCCATATCTAGATTGGCATGAAACAGATCGGCGCCGGAAAGATCCGCTGATACCAGCCGACACTCACTGAGATTGGCCCATTTCAGATCCGCCCCTTTCAGACTGGCCTGTGACAGATCACAACCCGGCAGACTGGCGTTGGAAAGATCGACACCGTCGAGTCGTACCCCCCGCAGATCGTGCCCCGGCCTGGCAACCCCCGCAAACGAACAGTGACGCAGATCGGTAAACGGGCGTGGCGCAGCGCAGTTCCCCCGCGGCAGCGTTGCCTCACCGTCAGTCACCGTATCGGCCAAGAGAGTCGCTGGAAGAAACAGCAGCGATAACAGGCTGACTGTCGAGCAGCAATGACTATTTTTATCGAAAGGGTGAACGTTAGGCAGCGCCATCGATGACTCCATCTCCACGGGTTTGATACCAGACAACCAGTCCGTCCTCCAAGGCACTATCATTCCATTCGTCACGAAGCGCAACCTCCGGCCCCATCAGCGCCATCCGCCAGTGCAATCAATATCGTTATGCTATAACATTTCGTTCCCTGATCCTCAGCCGGGCATTCAGCCCACTCTTCTCGGATGAGCCAGAAAAAAAAGATCACAACTCACTCTCTGGCAGAAGGCAGGTTGACTCTTCTGTTGCTGCTGCTCGTACTACTGCCACTCTCACTGCCTGCGGCACAGCCAATACGAGTCTTTGTCAGCGCGTTGCCGCAAAAACATCTGGTGGAGCAGGTGGGCGGCGATCTGGTGCAGGTCAGCGCGATGGTCCGCCCCGGCTACAATCCAGCCAGCTACACCCCCACCCCCCGCCAGGTGGCGGCGCTGACCCAGGCCGATCTCTTCATTCGCTGCGGCCTCCCCTTCGAGGCGGCCTGGATGGAACGCATCCGCGCCGCCAATCCCGGCATGCGGCTGGTGGACGCCCGTGATGGGCTGCCCCTGCGCAAGATCGAGGCCCCCTCTCACCAGCATGGAGATGCGAGCGAAGCGGCTGAACATGAAGCTTTGGACCCGCACATCTGGACCAGCCCGCGGCTGGCGAAACAGATGGCGGCCCAGATCCAGGTGGAGCTGAGCCGGCTGGCGCCGCAACACCAAGCGAAGTTCGAACACAATTACCAACGCTTTGCCCAACAGCTCGAGCAGCTCGACCGGGAGATCAAACAGCAGCTCAGCGGCCTGCGCTCACGCCGCTTCATGGTCTTCCACCCCGCCTGGGGCTACTTTGCCGACACCTACGGGCTAACCCAGATCGCCATCGAGCAGGAGGGCAAGGAGCCGGGGGCAAGGGCCCTGACGGCACTGATCGAACAGGCCAGAGCCAAGCAGGTGCGGGTGATCTTCGTGCAGCCCCAGTTCAACCGCAAGACGGCGCAACGGCTGGCCGCAGCGATCGGCGGACGGGTCGAACCGATCGACCCACTGGCGGAGAATTACATCGACAACCTGCGCCGGGTCGCCCGGCTGATTGCAGAGGCCAACCGACAATGAGCAGCCCGGTCATCCAGCTCGACGATGTCAGCTTCTCCTATGGCGAGACCCTAGCACTGCAGCAGGTCAACCTGAGTGTCGAGGCGGGGGATTTCCTCGGCATCGTCGGCCCCAATGCCGGCGGCAAGAGCACCCTGCTGAAGCTGATCCTCGGCCTGCTCGAACCCCAGGCGGGTCGCGTGCTGGTGCTTGGTAAACGACCGCCCCGCAGTAATCGCGCCATCGGCTATGTGCCGCAATATCCGCGCTTCGCCCGCGACTTTCCGATTAGTGTGGAGCAAACGGTGCTGATGGGGTGTCTCAGCAGCCGCCCCGGCCTGGGTGGCTACCGCCGAACCGACCACCAGGCAGCCCAGCTGGCGCTGGCCGAGGTGGAGGCGGCTGGGCTGGCGAAGCGGCGCATCGGCACCCTCTCCGGTGGCCAGTTGCAACGGGTGTTACTAGCCCGGGCGCTGGTTTGCGAGCCACAGATTCTGATCCTCGACGAGCCCACCGCAAATGTCGATCTGCGACTGGAGAGCGACATCTTCGATCTACTGCGCCAACTCAACCAGCGTATGACCATCCTGGTGGTCTCCCACGACATCGCCTTCATCTCCAGCTATGTCAGCCGGGTCGCCTGTCTCAACCGCTCCCTGGTCTGTCACCACACCGACAAGATCGACGGTCAGCTGATCAGTGAGCTCTACGGCGAGGATGTACGCATGGTGGCGCACCGGCACTGAGATGCGCAGCCACTGTTTCGATTTAAATCCTGAACCTACGGTTGACGGCCTGATGCGACAGCCCCTCTGCAAGACTGAACAATTTCGATGAGCGAATTCCTGACTGCCCTGACTCAACAGACCTTCCTACAGAGCGCGCTGCTCGCCGGACTGCTGGCCAGCGTCGGTTGCGGCGTGATGGGCAGCTTCGTGGTGGTCAAACGCATCGCCTTTCTCGCCGGCGGCATCGCCCACTCGGTGCTCGGCGGCATGGGGGCGGCGCTCTACTTCGGTTTCGATCCACTGCTCGGCGCGCTGCTGGCGGCGATCTCGGCGGCGCTGATTATCGGCTGGGTGCGTCTCAACTGGCAGACCCAGGAGGACACCCTGATCGGCGCCCTGTGGGCGATCGGCATGGCGGCAGGCATCCTTTTCATCTCCCGTACCCCCGGCTACGCCACCGACCTAATGAGCTATCTGTTCGGCAACATCCTGCTGGTGCCGGAACGGGAGTTGTGGATCATGGCCGGGCTCGACGCCGGCCTGCTGCTGATCGTGGTGCTCTTCTATCGGCAGTTCCTGGCGGTCGCCTTCGATGAGGAGTTCGCCCGGCTGCGCGGGGTGCCGGTGACCTTTTTCTATCTGCTGCTGCTCTGCCTGGTGGCGGTGACCGTGGTGCTGCTGATCCAGGTGGTGGGACTAATCCTGGTGATCGCCCTGCTAACCCTGCCGGCGGCCATCGCCAGCCACTATCTGCACTCCCTGGGGCGCATGATGCTGCTCGCCACCCTGATCGGCGGCCTCTTCACCAGCGGCGGGCTGGCGCTCTCCTACACTCCCGACCTGCCGGCCGGGCCGACCATCATCCTGCTGGCGGGCGCTGCCTATGTGGCCTCGGCGCTGCTCAGTCACTGGCTGGCAGCACGCCAGGCTCGGCGCGGGGTGGCGGCAATCGAGAAAGACCCGAGATCCGATGGATCCACAAGCAATGAATAAGCTGTTGCAACAGGCGGAGCAGATCTGCCAAGAACGCGGCGTGCGCTTCACAGCGCAACGGCGCCAAGTATTGGAGATCGTCTGTGCTGCACGACGTCCGCTGGGAGCCTACGAGATCCTCGACGCGATGCGCAAGAGCAGCGGCCGCACCGCACCACCCACCGTCTACCGCGCCCTGGAGTTTCTCAAGGCGCAGGGGCTGATCCATAAGCTCGAAAGCCTGCACGCCTTTGTCGGCTGCAACCATCCTGACCACCCCCATGCCAGCCAGTTCCTAATCTGTAGCGAGTGCGGCGGCATCGACGAACTGGAGGATGAACAGGTCAGCCAGAGCCTACGCCGAGCCAGCCGTGCCTCGGGCTTCACCCCGCAGCGCCGTATTGTCGAACTGATTGGCACCTGCGAAAGTTGCAGCCGGGGGCAGTCTGACAAACGCCAGTGACTACCTTTTCGTGAAGCGAAATCATCGGAGGTACAGTTGCAAGGAGCCCCATAACGATCCTCACCAAGCAACTCTTGCCCGCAACTGCCATCTGCAGCGTCTCCAACTCTGTCTTCCGCAAAGTGTTAAGGCGCTGGGAAGAAGCGCGCCATCCCCAATCACCCCTTTATCAGAGCCTGGCCCGGCGCACAGCTCTCCTGCTGAGCTTCCGTGTAGCCTCCCCGGAATCTGTACTCAGCACAGCCTATCTCCATACCCAGGATGGCAAGATCGATCTGAAGATCGTGGATACGGCAGCCATGCAGCAGGAGCTGGTCTTCAATGTCGACCGGATGATGGCGGAGCTGGATGCCCTGGGGAAGATCACCCTGGAGGGGATCTTTTTCGATACCACCACGGCCACCCTGAAACCCAAATCCAAGGCTGCACTGGAGCCAGCCCTCAACCTGTTGAACAACTATCCTGATCTGGTGCTTGAGGCTGCAGGACATACCGACAGTCAGGGCAAGGCTAAAGCCAATCTGAATCTCTCGGATCACCGTGCTGCGAGTGCACGGCGCTGGCTGTTGGAGCACGGCGTTCAAGCGGATCGCTTGTTGGCCCGGGATTATGGTGAAGATCGTCCGGTGGCTGACAACGGCACCTCGGAGAGACGGGCAAAGAATCGATGGGTGGAGCTGATCAAGAAGGCGGTGGCAAGAGCCAGCGCATCATCGCCCTGTTACACCCCTACCCCGGTTCGGTGTTGCTCAAGGCGGAGGGGCCTGTCGAGGGCGATGGACTGCAGCAGGTAGTGGCCCAGTTGTGGATGATAGAAAACTCTGCCGAACCAGTGGTGGTTATATTCCCTTGCCTTGCGCTTTTCCCCCGTAGGTCTTATCCAAGGCGTGACTCTCCCAGCTGATCCAGCTGCTGTTGATACTCTGCGAGGTCAGTCTCTGTTATTAGCATTGACATTTGTCAAAAGAATTGAAATTTCAGAGATTGAATATACAAAACTCGCAGTGGTAGTATCGGCCCCTAATTCCACAGATTTGATGTGTGAATTCCCGACGTTTTTACTGCGGAACCCCCCCGGCCATGCCGGATGAAGCAGCCGATAGACCGAGGTTGACGGAGTTGGTATCCGGGTTTGCAGTCTGGGGCCGGAGTCGGACCGACTTGGTTTGAATGTGGCACGGGTGGAGAAATCCCTATGAGTGGCGAACAGCAAAAAGAAGCCGATAGCGAGAGCAAGGCCGTGAGCGATGCCGACAAACAGGGGCAACCCCAGGCGCGCATGGTCACCGTATCCATCATGGGCAAGCCCGCTCAGGTTCCCGAGGACGCCACGATCATGCGGGCCATCGAACACAGCGGCCAGCAGATCATCCGCGGCGCGGGCTGTCGCGAGGGCTTCTGCGGCGCCTGCGGCACCATCTACCGGCTGCCCGGCGACTATCGAATCCATACCGGCCTTGCTTGTACCACCCTGGTCCAAGACGGCATGGCGCTCTCCCAGATACCCTCAGTGCCTTTAGAGAAAGCGGTCTACGACCTAGAGGAACTCACTCCCGACGTCGACACCATCAAACAGCTCTATCCGGCCACCTTCCGTTGCGTGGCCTGCGGCACCTGCACCAAAGCCTGTCCGCAGGGGCTTCAAGTCATGGACTACATCCAGGCGGCCATGCGCGGCGACATCGCCGAGCTCATGGAGCTTTCCTACGACTGCGTTGCTTGCGGCCTGTGCGCCCTGCGCTGCCCCGCCGAGATTATCCAGCACAAGGTCGGCATCCTCGGCAAGCGCCTCTACGGACGCTATTTGCGCAAGGAGAGCAAGGAACTCGATAGTCGCCTCCAGCAGATGAAGGACGGCGAGTACAACGGCGAGTATGCCGAGTTGATGTCCCTGGACAGAGAGGCCCTCAGCGAGCGGTATTACGCGCGGGATATGGAGTAGCACGCTTCCCGGTGGGATTCGGGAAGGTAAAACAAAACCACTTTCGGGGCGTTTAAAGGTCGGTTTCGCATCGACGACAAGCGTGCTTTCGGAGAAGACGAATGTATCCGGATTATTTGAAAGGTTTGCTTGAAAAGGTAGACCAGACTCGACCCAAAAGGCTGGAACTCGCGAAGGGCAGCGAGCCGGTCTATCCACCGATGAACGCGGCGGAACGGGAAGACGTGCTATCGAAATTCCATCCCGATTCCGCCTCCGCCGCGCGCAGCCGGATCCGGATCGGACCCAACAAGAACGAGGAGCTCACCACCGAGATCACCGAACTCCTCGAAGCCCATTCGATGGTCGATCCGAAGCGGGTGGAGGCGCATCTCGCCAACCCCGATTACGAGACTGACATGCTGATCATCGGCGGCGGCGGAGCTGGCTGCTGGGCCGCCATCACCGCCATGAAGAACGGTGTCAACTCGATGATCGCCACCAAGCTCCGTCTTGGCGACGCCAACTCCATGATGTCCGAGGGCGGCATGCAGGCCGCCGTCGCGGCCCAGGATTCACCGACCCGCCACTATCTGGACGCCATCGGCGGCGGCCATTTCGACAACAAGCCGGAACTGGTTCGCGCGTTGACCGAGGACGGCCCAGACGTGGTCAGGGAGCTGGAGAATCTGGGCGTCATGTGGGACAAGATGGAGGACGGTTCACTCCAGGTCATGCACGGCGGCGGCACCTCGCGTAAGCGCATGGTCTCCTGCCGCGACTACATCGGCGCCGTCATCATGCGCACGCTGATGGACGAGGTGGAGAACCACCCGGACAAAATTACCATCCGTGAATTCGAGCCGGCCATCGAGCTGCTGTTGGACGATAAGGGCCAGTGCGCCGGCGCCATCCTTTACAACCTCGATACCGAGCAGTTCCTGGTGGTCAGGGCCAAAGCGACGGTGATCGCCACCGGCGGCTTCGGGCGGCTGCATATTCGCGGCTTCGCCACCACCAATCACTACGGCGCCACCGGCGACGGGCTGGTCATGGCCTATCGGGCCGGCGCCAACCTCAAGTTCATGGATTCGGTCCAGTACCATCCCACCGGGGCTGTATACCCCGAGCAGATTGCCGGCTTCCTGATCACCGAGAAGATCCGCGGCGCCGGCGGCCAGCCGCTGAACAAAAACGGCGAACTCTTCGTCTTCCCGCGCGAGCCCCGCGACGTGGAGAGCGCTGCCATCATTCGAGAGTGCAGCAGCGAACGCAACAACGGCGTCGACACCGCCGCCGGTCGCACCGGGGTGTGGCTGGACTCACCGATCATCGACATGATCCACGGCGAAGGCTACACCCGGCACCAGTTCCCCGGCATGTGTCGGGCGTTCGACCGTTACGGCATCGACATCACCAAGCAGCCGATGCTGATCTACCCCTCGCTGCACTATCAGAACGGCGGCGTCGAGATCAACGAGCGTTGCGAGACCAATATTCCGGGCCTGTTCGTCGCCGGGGAGGCCTCAGGCGGCGTCCACGGCCGCAACCGTCTGATGGGCAATTCGGTGCTCGACTACAACGTCTTCGGTCGCCGTGTCGGCAGGCAGGCCAGTGAATACGCCAAGTCGGCAAAGCTCGGCAAGCTCAGCCTGGATCATGTGACGGCCTATGCCGGGGAGATGATGGAACAGGGCATCGACAGCGATCTGATTTCGCCGGTGATTCTGCCCTCTTATACCCCCGAGGACGTCAGGCTCCAGCAGCTAGCCCGCCTCGGCAATATCCCGGCACGTCACTCCATACTGCGCAGCCGGATCGGTTGTGGTTGCGGCAAAGGGAAGGAGGGCAAGTGATCGGCCCATTGCTGTTCATCACGGGCGCGGGAGAAATCTCATGACGGTGCACGTCTCAAGAGACAAGGTCCACAGCGGATTCACGACCAAGGTTCAGAGGCTCGCCGATCAGAATCTCATGGCCTGCTACCAGTGCGGAAAATGTTCCGCCGGCTGTCCCATGGCCGCCTATATGGACATCCCGCCGAACCAGATGATTCGGCTGGCGCAACTGGGAATGGAGGAGGATCTGCTCAACTGCGAGGCGATCTGGCTCTGTGTCTCCTGCCTGACCTGCAATACACGCTGTCCCAAGGGGGTTCGGATCGCCGAGTTGATCGAGTCCCTGCGCCAGGTAAAGCTGCGCGCACGGCAGGATCACCTGCAAGTGGACAAGATTTTCGTGGAGGATCTGCGCGCCATCCCACCCATTGCCCTCATCGGCAGCATGAGAAAGTTTACCTCGTAGGATTCCCATGAAGCTCAGTTATTATCCCGGTTGCACCCTAAAGAACCACGCCCGGAACTTCGAGGATTCCACTCTGTACGCAATGGATCGGCTTGGGGTGGAGGCGGTGGAGTTGGAGCGCTGGAACTGCTGCGGCACCGTCTACTCCCTCTCCGCGGACGATCTGATGCGCCAGGTGGCGCCGATCCGTAACCTGATCCGCGCCAAGGAGGAGGGAAGCTCGCAGCTCATGACCGGGTGCTCCATGTGTTTCAACACCCTCAAACGGGCCAATCATCGCGCCCGAGCCAATGAGGAAGACCTGGCCCGCATGAATGCCTTCATGTATGACGAGCCGGTCGATTACGAAGGGGATGTCGACGTCCTCCATGTTCTGGAGGTGGTGCGTAATCAGATCGGATTCGATGCCATCCGCGAGCGGGTCGTCAAGCCCCTCGAAGGTCTACGCGTGGCCTGTTATTACGGCTGCATGCTGGTGCGGCCCAATGAAGCGGCAATCGACGACACCGAGAACCCCAGTGTGCTTGAGGATCTGATTACGGCCCTGGGTGGCGAGCCAGTGGATTTCAGTCATAAGACTGAGTGCTGTGGCGCCCACCAGACCGTCGACAAGCCCGAAATCGTCGCCGACAAGACTTACGGGATCCTGGGTGCCGCGATGGCGCAGGGTGCGGACACCGTAGCAGTCAGTTGTCCCCTGTGCGCCTTCAATCTGGACCACCGCCAGGAGACAACTCTAAAGCTCCATTCTGACTTCCATACCATGCCGGTCGTTTATTTCTCGCAGCTGATGGCCATCGCCCTCGGGGGTTCCGAGTCGGTACTGAGGCTGGATCTCCATCACACACCTCCCGGCCCCCTGCTGGCCGGGAAGGGCCTGCTCTGAGGAAAACAACGATGGCATTCGGCAAAATCAAAGAGATCACCGGCGTTGTCACCATCAACAAGTCTTGGTGCAAGGGATGCGGCTTCTGCGTCAATTATTGCCCGACCGATGCCCTCGCCATGTCATCTGAATATAACGCCAAGGGATATCATCCCCCGTTCGTCAAATCGCCGGATGATTGCAGGAATTGTGATTTCTGCCAGACGATCTGTCCGGAATTCGCCATTTACGTCACCCGCAAGGCGGAACAAGAGGAGAATGAGAATGCGTAAGACTGCCGCCGATCCAAAAGGCGTACTCGAGGGCTCTCACTTCCTCGACGGCGATCACGCACTTGCCGAAGGGGCGCTGGCGGCCGGATGTCGCTTCTTCGCTGGCTATCCGATCACGCCCTCGACCGAGACCGCCGAACGCTTCGCCGAACGTTGTCCTGCTGCTGGTGGTCTGTTCATCCAGATGGAGGATGAGATTGCGTCCATCGCTGCCCTGGTTGGCGGCGCCTGGGGTGGACGAAAGGTGATGACGGTAACCTCGGGTCCCGGCCTCTCATTGATGATGGAAAATATCGGCCTGGCCGTCATGACGGAGACTCCCATGGTGATCGCTGACGTCCAGCGTGCCGGCCCCTCTACTGGGCTGCCGACCCTCCCCGCCCAACAGGATATGATGCAGATACGCTGGGGATCACACGGCGACTACCGGATTATTGCTCTCTGCCCAGATTCACCGCAGGAGTGTTTCGACCTGGCGGTGGAGGCATTCAACCTATCGGAAACCTATCGAGTCCCAGTCTTCATCATGGCCGATGAGACCGTCGGCCATATGCACGAGAAGGTGGTCATCCCACCCGCCGAGGAGATCGGGGTGGTGGAGCGCAACTGGCACCAGGGTCCTAAGGCGGATTACCGCCCCTACCAGTTCACCGGCAAGGATGTCGCACCCATGGTCAAGGCGGGTGACGGTTACCGGTTCCACATCACCGGCCTCACCCATGACGAGCGTGGCTATCCAAACCTGACCGTGGAGCAAAACGAAAAGGTTGTCACCCACCTGATCGAGAAGATCGATTCAAACGCCGACAAGATCATCCGGCTCGAGGAGAATGAGGTGGATGGCGCGGAGGTCGTCGTCGTCTCCTACGGCATCACCTCACGGATCGTCTCCCGGGCAGTGCAGTTGGCGCGTGAGGCCGGTATCAAGACAGGATCGCTGCGGCTCATCACCATCTGGCCCTTCGCGGAGAAGCGAATCCAGGAGCTGGCCGGCAAGGTGAAGGCGATCGTGGTTCCGGAGATCAATTATGGTCAGATGGTAAGAGAGGTCGAACGCAGTGCGGCCGGCCAGTGCCGCGTCGTCAGTGTCCCCCATTGCGGAGGCGCGGTGCATGATCCCGACGTCATCCTTGACGCTATCATGGAGGCCAGCAAATGAGCATTGAAGTAAATATCGATGAATTCCGTGCAGAGAGTCCGATGACAGATTTCCTCCGCATGGAGCGGATGCCACACATCTGGTGTCCGGGCTGCGGTATCGGCACCGTGGTCAACTCCTTCGCCGAGGCCGTCAAGAAGAGCGGTATTGACATGGACAAGCTGGCGGTGATCTCCGGCATCGGCTGCACCGGTCGGGTCGCTGGCTATGTGAACTTCGATTCCATCCACACTACCCATGGGCGCGCCATCCCCGTCGCCACCGGCCTCAAGCTGGCCAACCCCGATCTCAAGGTAGTGGTGGTCAGCGGTGACGGCGATCTCACGGGTATTGGCGGTAACCACTTCATCCATGCCGCCCGCCGCAACATGGACATCATGGTCATCTGCGTCAACAACTTCACCTACGGCATGACCGGCGGCCAAGTAACCCCGACCACACCGCAGACGGCCAATGCCTCCACCACCCCCTACGGTAACTACGAATATCCCTTCAGCCTGCCGTTTCTGGCGGACGCCTGCGGCGCCACCTACGTGGCGCGCTGGACCTCACTGCATGCGCGCAACATTACCAAATCGATCCGCGAGGCCTTGAACCACAAGGGCTTCTCCTTCATCGAGGTGATTGCCCCCTGCACCACGCTCTATCAGCGCCGCAATCGCCTGGGCGACGGCCTCGATGCCCTCGAGTACTACAAGGAAGAAGCAGGGGTTGAGAAGGAGGTCGACACTCGCGATGTGGGCATCGACTTCCAGAGCGATATCACCATGGGCCGATTCGTCAAGCAGGAGAAGCCGACCTACTACGAGGCGGTCAATGAACGTTACGCCAACGTCCTGGGCGACGACTACCAGCTCTATGGCATGAGCAAGCCCGAACGTGAGGAGAAGGCCAAGCGCGAGGCGGAGGAAAGAGCCAAGGTACAGGCCCTGTTGGACGAGGAAGAGGCCCAGATGATGGCCGAAGATATGGGCGTGGACGAGGAGGGACTCTGATGCATGAGGTCAGATTTTCCGGGTTTGGCGGCCAGGGCATCGTCCGTTGTGCCCTGATCACCGGCAAGGCGCTGTCGATGTATGACGACAAGTTCGCCACCATGACCCAGAGCTTTGGCCCCGAGGCCCGTGGCGGCGCCTGTAGCTCCCAGTTAGTGGTCTCTGAAAATCGGATTCTCTATCCCTACGTGACCCTGCCTGGCGTACTGATCGCACTGTCACAGGATGCCCATGATACCTACGAACCAAAGCTGAGAGACGGCGGCATCCTTATCTACGAGGCGGATCTGGTCAAGCCTAAGGAGGATGTCGGGCGGGTCCAGATGTATCCCGCACCGGTCACCCGCTTCGCGGAAGATCTCGGCAACCGCCTGTTCGCCAACCTGGTGACCCTCGGTTGCTTCTCCGCCATCACCAGGATCGTGACCCCGGAGGCGATGAAGCAGGCCCTGCCAGGGCTGGTCCCGGACCGATTTCTCGAGGTCAACAAGAAAGCCTTCGACAAGGGTTATGAATACGGGCTCGAATTGCTGGACAAGAAGCCGCTCGTTACTGGGGAAACGAAATGACAAAACGCACCGGTGTCTTTGTTTGCCACTGCGGTAAAAATATTGCCGCCACTGTCGACGTCAAAAAGGTCGCGCAGGAGCTGGCCAAAGACGACGGTGTCGTTTTCTCCGAGGATTATGTCTACATGTGCTCGGACCCAGGCCAGGGTGCCGTAATCGATGCCATCAAGGAGAACGACCTCAATGGCATGGTGATCTCCTGCTGTTCACCGACCCTGCACGAAAAGACCTTCCGCGACGCCTCCGAGCTGGGCGACCTCAACGCCTTTCAATGCGAGATTGCCAATATCCGCGAGCAGTGCGCCTGGGTCCATAATGACATGGAGGTGGCCACCGAAAAGGCCCTCAAGATCACCCGTGCGGCGGTGCGTCGCGTCCAACGCAACCAAGCGCTCGAGCCTATCGGCGTTCCGGTGACACGCCGGGCCCTGGTGGTTGGCGGTGGCATCGCCGGCATTCAGGCCGCACTCGATCTGACCGATGCCGGCCTCGACGTAGTCCTGGTGGAAAAACAGGCGACCATCGGCGGCAACATGCTCAAACTGTCGGAGACCTTCCCGACACTCGACTGCTCCCAGTGCATCCTCTCACCGAAGATGGTCTCGGTCTCGAAAAACCCCAAGATCAAGCTGATGACCGAGAGCGAGGTGGAGAACATCTCCGGCTTCGTCGGCAACTTCAAGGTCAAGATCAAGAAAAAGGCGCAGTTCGTCGATCCCGAGCTGTGCAAGCTCTGCGACGACTGCACCCCGGTCTGTCCGGTCGCCGTACCCAATGAATATGATGTCGGCCTGACCAACCGCCGCGCCATCCATATCCCCTTCGCCCAGGCAATTCCAGCCTCCTTTACCCTGGATGAAGAGGCCTGCCTGGGCCTCGATCCGGTGGTCTGTGGCAAGTGCGAGGAGGTCTGCGAGGTCGGGGCCATCGATTACGATAAGCGGCCAACCGTCACCGAGGAAGAGGTGGGGGCCATCGTCGTCGCCACCGGCTTCGATCTCTACGGCATGGAAAATCTGGGTGAATACGGCGGCGGGCGCTACACTGACGTGCTCGACGGCCTCCAGTTCGAGCGTCTCTGCTCAGCCTCCGGCGCCACCGAGGGCCATATCCTGCGGCCATCGGATCACAAGGTGCCCAAGGAGGTGGTCTTCATCCAGTGTTCCGGCTCGCGTGATCCGGAAAACCACTGCGCCTACTGCTCGAAGATCTGCTGCATGTACACGGCCAAGCATGCCACCCTCTACAAGCATCATGTCCCCGACGGGCAGGCCTATATCTTCTACATCGACATCCGCTCCGGCGGCAAGGGCTACGAGGAGTTCGTGCAACGCTCGATGGAGAATGACGGCGTGATCTACCTGCGTGGTCGGGTCTCCAAAGTCTATGAGAAGGACGGCAAGCTCAAGGTGCTGGGCGTCGATACCCTGGCGGGACGCAACGTCGAGATCGACGCCGACATGGTGGTCCTGGCCCAGGCAATGCAACCCTCCACGGGCACCGCCGAGATCGCCAAGATCCTCAAGATCGGCCGCGACAAGGACGGCTTCCTGGCCGAGGCCCATCCGAAACTAAAACCGGTGGAGAGTGTGACTGCGGGCATCTTCCTCGCCGGCACCGCCCAGGGACCGAAGGATATCCCGGAGACGGTCAGCCAGGCGAGCGCCGCCGCCAGTAAGGTCATCGCCCTGCTCTCCAAGGATGAACTGGCGCACAGCCCAATGGTGGCCAAGGTCAGAGATCCCTACTGCACCGGCTGCCAGATGTGCGTCGATGCCTGTCCCTTCGAGGCCATCGATCTGGTGGACGGCAAGGCCAGGGTCAACGAGGTGCTGTGCGAGGGGTGCGGCTCCTGCGCAGGCGTCTGCGTGCGCGCCGCCATTGACGTCAAGAACGTCACTCAGCTTCAGATTCACGAAATGATCAGCGCCATAATGGCGGCATAATGGGAGGGTGATTCAGGTGTCGAACTCATCGCAATCCACCGCAGCGGAACCACAGGAATTCGAGCCACGTATCGTGGCCTTCCTGTGCAAGTGGTGTTCGTCCGCCGGCAGCGACCTGGCCGGTGTGTCGCGCATCCAGTATCCGGCAAACGCCACGCCGATCACCATTCCCTGCTCGGGAGCGGTGTCGCCCATGTATATCCTCTCCGCCTTCAACAAGGGGGCGGACGGCGTGCTGGTTTCAGGTTGCCACCCCGGCGACTGCCACTACATGGAAGGGAACTTCCTGAGCCGCCGCAAGCTGTATCTGGTGCGGAATCTGCTCCAGTTCATCGGTTTGGAATCGGATCGCTTCCGCATGTCCTGGGTCTCGGCCGCCGAGGGCGCCAAATTCGCGGAAGTGGTCGAAGAATTCGTCAGTGATCTCCGCACGCTCGGCCCCCAGAACAGACTCGCCGTGCAAAGACGCACTAATGCCGCGGGTGCAGGAGGTGCTGAAGCAGTCAGGACGTCGAAAGCGACCAAGGCGAAACGCTGATGGTCAATGTCGAAGAACTCCGCGACTACGCCGCCGGCCTCTTGGAGCAGGAGCAGGTCAAGTCCGTGATCGGCTTTCGCAGGGGCACCGCCGGCGCCCTGGCCGAACCCTGCACCATCACCTCGGCGGCCGAAGCCGCAAGCCTGGTGTGGGACCCCACCTGCCTCAACAATCTGGCGCTCTACCTGGTCAATGACAGCAAGCAGCAGGCGGCCGCCAAGACCCCCGACAACCGTCCTGTCGGCATCGTCGCCAAGGGCTGCGACAGCCGCGCTGTCGGCGTTTTGCTGCAGGAGAATTATTTCAAGCGCGAGGACGTGGTGGTGATCGGCGTTTCCTGCGAAGGCACGGGCGTCATCGACCCGAGGAAGCTCTCCGCCAAGCTGAAAGGCAGGACAGCGAGCCGGGTGGAATTCGCCGGCGCCGATGACTTCAAGATCAGCATACACGGTGGTAAAAGCGAAACCGTCATCTCCGCACGAGAGATTTTGGCCGATCGTTGTCTCGAATGTCGGGCGGCTACGCCAAAGCTGCATGACGTCCTCTTCGGCAAGGCAGTCGAAAAACGCGGTTTCGACGAACCCTTCCGCGCCGTCAAGGAAGCGGAGAAGGCCTCCGAGGATGAGCGTTGGGCAACCTGGGGCCGCCACTTCGATCGCTGCCTGCGTTGCTTTGCTTGTCGCTCGGTCTGCCCGATGTGCTACTGCCCAGAGTGCGTGGTCGACAGCACGACATTCGTGATCACACCGGCAACCAGCGCCGAGGAGAAAGCCAGCCGCATCCGCTGGTGTGAACGTTCGGCGAACACCTCCGAGAGCGCGGTCTACCTCCTGACGCGAGCCATTCACCTGGCCGGCCGCTGCGTCGATTGCGGTGAATGCGAGCGAGTCTGCCCGGTCAACATCCCGCTTCGCTTGCTCAACACCAAGCTCGAAATGGAGGCCTTCGAGACGTTCGAGTACCAGGCAGGATACGATATCGAACAGCCCTCGCTGCTTTCGTCCTTCCGGGACGAAGACCCCAACAGTTTCATCAGGTAGCTCCCATGGAAAAGATCCTTAGCCAGGAAAAACTCAGGGAGTGGGTCGATACACTCGACGACTGTGAGGTGCATGCCCCCGCCTTCGCCGACTCGGTTTGGAACTATGCCAGAGTTGATGCCGGTGCCGATATCGACCTCTCTCATAGCAACACCATTCGCTCCGTCAAGGAGTTCGCCTTCCCGCAACGAGAGGTTTTCTTCCGCTTCGAAACGAAAGACGGCGTTCCACTGCTGACCTCGACCCTGCCCAATCCAAAACCCACTGTGGTGTTCGGCGTGCGGCCCTGTGACGGCAGGGGCATGCCCCGTAACGACACGGTGTTCAGCAAAGAGTTCGAGGATCCCTATTACTGGGCAAGACGGGAGAAGCTGACCCTGGTCGGCCTGGCCTGCAACGAGCCCCACTCCCCCAACTGCTTTTGTCAATCGGTCGGTGGTTCGCCGCACTCCGAGGAGGGCCTCGACATCCTGATGACCGACCTGGGCGACCGGTTCCACGTCAAGGGAATCACGGCGAAGGGAGTGGAGATCATGGAGCGCGGTCGCAACGCCTTCGATGAGGTTCATGACGGCGATTTGGCCGAGGTCAAAAAGGTTCACGACGCATCACGCAGTCATCCCCAGCGCCCCATCAGCGACCTGGACGCCATTCCCGAGGCGATCCGCAGCCACTTCGATTCCCCGCTGTGGGATGAGATGGCGCAGCATTGCATCGGCTGCGGCATCTGCACCTTCCTCTGTCCGACTTGCCACTGCTTCGATATCAACGACGAAGTGGCCGGCCCGAACGCCGACAAGGGTGAGCGAGTAAGGACCTGGGACAACTGTCAGTTCCCAGACTTCACCATGCATACCTCGGGACACAACCCCCGGGGCGACCTCGGCTCGCGCCTGCGTCAGCGGGTCAGCCACAAATTCCTTTATTTCGTCGAGAACCACGAGACCCAACAGTGTACGGGCTGCGGCCGGTGCATCTCGGAATGTCCGGTTGGGATCGACATTGTCGCGGTCTTGGAGAGGGTGGACCAAGCATGACGGACAACATCTATCTTCCACAGATTGGGCGCATCACCGGTATTGAGGAAGAGACCCGCGGCGCCCGGGCGATCAAGACCTTCAAGGTCGAGTTCCCGAACGACGACGGTTTTGAGCACGCCTGCGGCCAGTGCGCCATGCTGTCGATCTTCGGCAGGGGCGAGTCGATGATATCGATCGCCTCCTCGCCGCTAGTCAAGGAGTATAAACAGTTCAGCATCATGAAGATGGGGCGGGTCACCACCGCCTTCCACGACGCCAAGATCGGCGATCTCATCGGTATCCGCGGCCCCTACGGCAACCAGTTTCCTCTGGATGACTGGAAGGGCCGGGATCTGGTCTTCATCGGCGGTGGCGTCGGCCTGGCGCCGATCTGGCCGGTGATCCAAACAGCGGTGGCGCAGCGCGAGGACTTCGGCAAGATTACCGTCTTCTATGGTGCCCGCACCTCCAGCGACATCATGTACAAGGCCGATTTCGAAAAGCTTAAGGAGTCCGCCGAGGTGCAACTCTCGGTGGACACCCCCGAAGAGGGCTGGCAGGGCCATACGGGATTTGTTCCGGCCAACCTGATGGACAAGGCACCGTCGCCCGATAGCGCCGTCGCCATTACTTGTGGCCCGCCGATAATGATAAAGTTCGTGATCCAGAATCTGCAAGCGCTGGGCTTCGCGGACGAGCAGATCTACACCACGATTGAAAATAAGATGAAGTGTGGCGTCGGCAAGTGCGGCCGTTGCAACGTGGGCAAGGACTACGTCTGCGTAAAGGGCCCAGTCTACTCCTGGGCCGAGCTTAAGAGCCTGCCACAAGAATATTAATCGTTCCGAAAGTATTGGCAGTGTATACTGCTTTCCATGGCTACGATAAAAGAACAGCGTGATCAGAAAAGGAAAGATGTAGTGGAG
>NZ_KQ557148.1:0-28354 GCF_001443665.1 endosymbiont of Ridgeia piscesae
CCACCGATCTGGCTGACGGCGCGCACACTCTGCGCAGCCTGGTGGATCTTAGGGATGGCAGTCAACTGAGCTTCGAGACCACATTCACGGTGGCCAATGATGGGCCACTCAATCGTGCGCCTGTGCTCAACGCAATTGGTGCGCAGAGCGTGCAGGCTGGCAATATGTTGGAGCTGACCCTATCGGCCAGCGACCCGGATGGTGATCTCCTGACCTTCTCCAGTGATTTATTGCCGGGCTTTGCGGTGCTGACTGATCAGGGGGATGGCAGTGCCAGCCTGAGCATCAGGCCGCTGCTTGATGATGTTGGTAGCTATTCGGTCACTATTAGGGTGAGTGATGGCGAACTGGATGACGCCGAGAGCTTCACCCTGCAGGTCACCGCTCTGGGGAGCTTGCCAGAAGCCGTTGAGATCAGCGAGTTCATGGCCTCCAATGCGACCACCCTGGTAGATGGTGACGGCGACTACGAGGACTGGATCGAGCTGCACAATGTGGGTGTCGATCCGGTAAATCTGGCCGGTTGGTGCCTGACCGATGACGTGGCGGTATGGAACACCTGGTGCTTCCCGTCGGTGAGTCTGGATGCAGATGGCTACCTGCTGGTGTTCGCCAGCAAGAAGACGGGTTCGGCCGTGCCAGAGGAGTTGCACGCCAACCTGAAACTCGGCAAGAGCGGCGAGTACCTTGGGCTCTATCGTCCCGATGCCAGTCTGGCGCATGCCTATAGCCCGAACTTCCCGGCGCAGTCAGATGACATCAGCTATGGTGTGAGCGACGCTGGCCAGCTGCGCTACTTTGTGATCCCGACCCCCGGTGCGGCAAACGGTGTGGGTCTGAGTGATGCCCTGAGCTTCGATGCCGCGTCGCTGAGCCTGTCGGCCCAGGTGGGTGATGCGACAAGTGTCCAGGTCAACCTGTTGAGCCTGCAGGGAGGGGCCAGTGGCTACGCGCTGGCAGTGGATGATGGCGGCCTCGGCTGGTTGTCGGCAGTCGTCGCCTCGGGTGAGGATGATCTGACTCCGGACCTGCTCGATATTACCGCCAATGCCGCGGCTCTGGCTGCCGGCAGCTACACGGCGATAGTGACCGCCAGCGCAGCGGATCATGCCTCGGCGGTGCTGACGGTGAACTTCACCGTCAGCGATGGCGGTAGTGTGCTGGAGACGGTGGAGATCAGCGAGTTCATGGCCTCCAATGCAACCACCCTGGTGGATGGTGACGGCGACTACGAAGATTGGATCGAGCTGCACAACACGGGTGCCAGCGCGCTCGACCTGCTGAACTGGTGCCTGACCGATGACAGCGCCGATCTGTTTCAGTGGTGTTTCACTGAGAGTGTGTCGCTGGCGGCTGGCGGGCATTTAGTGGTCTTCGCCAGTGGCAAGTCGCCCGCGCCGGCCGGTCAATACCACACCTTGTTCAAACTGAGTGCCGGTGGTGAGTATCTGGCACTGGTGCGCCCGGATGGCACGATCGCCGATGAATACGCGCCTGCGTATCCGCCGCAGACGACCGATGTCTCCTATGGTATCGATGATAATGGCGCGGAGGCCTTCTTTCTGATGCCGACGCCAGGTGAGGCCAACGGCTCAGGTGGCGGCAGTGGTGAGCCGCTGAGTCTGAGCGTGGAGCGCGGTTTCTATGATGCGCCGTTCCAGGTCACAGTCAGCAGTGATGACTCGGTGGAGCTGGTACGTTACACCACTGATGGCAGTGAGCCGACCTTGAGCAACGGGCTGGACTATACCGGACCGGTGGATATCACCACCACCACGGTGCTGCGGGTGGCTGGCTTCAGCTCGGGTGTGGTTGTCGGACGCGTGCAGAGTCACAGCTATCTGTTCCTGGAGGATGTGATCCGCCAACCGGCAACAGTGCCGGGCTATCCCAATAACAGCTACAGCCTGGGTCAGGGATCGGCGGTTCACGACTACGAGATGGATCCGGATATCGTCGACGATCCGAACTACAGTGGTTCGATGATCGCAGCGATGCGTGCGGTGCCGAGCATGTCTATCTCGATAGACCCGACGGATATCTTTGGCGGTTCAGGCTTCTATGAGACCGAAGATATCGAGAAGGCGGTTTCGCTGGAGATCCTCTATGCGGATGATCCGGGGGCCAGCCATCAGGCCAATGCGGGTATCCAATCTCACTCGCATAACCGCCTAAAACGTTCGCTGCGGCTCAATTTTCGAGCTCTCTATGGCGACGCCAAGTTCAAATCCGACCTACTCGATCGGGCGCCGTTGAACGGTGCAACTGCAGACGGAAAGTACGACAAGCTGATCCTGCGCGCTGGCAACAATCGCAGCTGGGCACGCAGCTGGCATCCAGATGAGACCACCTATACGGTCGATCAGTTCTACCGCGACACACAGATCGCGGCGAGTGGCCATGGTATGCGGGGTACCTACGTGCACCTCTACATCAACGGTCTCTACTGGGGGCTCTACAACGCCACTGAGCGGGCGGATAAGCATTTCCTCTCCAGTTACTTCGGTGGCGCAGATGAGCACTGGTTCGCCGCCAATCATGGTCTGGTACACGACAACGCGCCACCCTTGTCGGGCGATCCGACCCGCTACAACTACCTGACCGAGACCCTGATCTACCGTGATATGAGCGATCCGTTCAACTATGCGGAGCTGCAGGACTACCTCGAGGTGGATCCGTTCATCGACTACCTGCTGGTGAGTTGGTGGTCGGCGACCAACGACTGGCCGGATAACAATTGGTATGCAGGCAATCGCAATGAGACTGCGCCGGAGGATACCACCGGACTGATGTATTTCGCCTGGGACGGCGAGGCCGCCTGGGATACACCACAGGACTTTGGCAATCCCAGCGGGAAGGCCAAGATCCATCCAGCGTTTCTCAGTTCGGAGGATGTCAACAGCGTGGGTGATGCGTTTGTGATCGCCCGTATCTGGCATGCGGCGCGGCAGAATGCGGATTTCATGGCGCGCTTTTCCACGCGGGTCGATGAGCTGACGGGGGCGGGTGGGGCGCTGGACGATACAGTGGCCCGGGCGCGCTGGATGACTCTCGCCAACTTTGTGCGCGAGGCGGTGATTGGTGAGTCGGCGCGCTGGGGTGATGCGGTGGACCCGAACGCGCCGCGCACCCGTGATGGGGCCTGGCAGCAGGAGGTCGACAAGATCTATGACATCCTGGGCGGCAATGCTGCCGAGTTGCGCAGCCAGCTGGCTGCTGAGGGCTTCATTCCATAACAGAAAATAATGCCGGCGCGGCGGTGAGCTGGGAGCTCTGGTCGAATTAGAGATTTCCGTGGGCCAGGGATGGCCCCGCAGTTCGATGGTGTTACACCATCAATTTTGGAGCAGGCGGCAAACCAGGTTGGCATCGCAGTCTGCTATGAGGAATCCAGGATGAATTTATTCAGCCCCTTAGAGGGGCTGGAGAGATAGTCCTGATTTTTTTCAAGGAAGGCGCAAATAAAGATGGAGCCGATGGGTGAGGGCGAGCAATAACACTAAAGCGGAATTTGTGTTGTTGCAGGTGAGTAGGTGCCTATCTCTCTGCTGCTTTTCACGTATTCAGGGGGGGGCGTTATGCTGGATTTCATCACCGTTCAGACGTTTTCAGAAAATGCCACAGTGGTCACGTTGATCTATGTGGTGTTGTTGTCATTTGTATTGTCTACGCTGGTGGCGGTCACCTACGAGAAGACCTATCGGGGCCTCTCCTATTCGCGCAACTATGCGCAGACATTGATACTGATCTCTATCGTTGCAGCCACTGTAATGCAGGCGGTGGGTGATAGCCTGGCGCGGGGTCTGGGGATTATGGCTGCCATGGCCATCATCCGTTTCCGTACCAATTTCAAAGATCCCCGTGACATTGTGTTTATCTTTGCCTCGCTGTCGGTGGGGGTGGCCAATGGTGTGTACGGCTTCAGTATTGCCATCGTCGGTACCCTCGGTTTCTGTTTGGTGGCGTTCCTACTCTATTGGTCCCCATTTGGTCAGACCTCCCTGTTCGATGGCATGGTGCGTTTCAGCTTGGAGAATCACTCGGAGAGCAAGCGTCGCCTGGAGGATGTGCTGGCACACTTCTGCAAGCGTTTCACCCTAATCACTCTGCGGGACATGTCACAGGGTAGCCGGTTGGATTACGCCTACCAGGTGAAGCTCAGGCGTGGCAAGGATCGAGATGACTTCGTACATGAACTGAAGGCGATCGATAGCATCATGGGCGTGAGTTTCTACATGCAGGAGGCGACGGTCGAGTTATGAGTGGCAATAAGAAACTCTTCTTCTCCTGGAGCATCACCTTGCTAGCGGTGGTGCTGATGACACTGCTCTACCGTGGCGAGACCACCCAGTTTTTTGGCATCGCTGAGAGCCGTGAGCAAGTGATCAGCTTCCAGTATCCGGTGGCAATACACCGGCTGCATGTGGTGCCCGGTCAGGAGGTCAAGCAGGGAGATTTGGTGGCGGAGCTGATGCGCGCTGATCTGCTCACCAAGATTGCCATGGCCGACTATCAAATCGATGTACTTAGTGCGGAGCGTTCTCTGCGTCATGAGAAGCTCAAGTCAGAGTTGCAGAGCCTGCGTGCGCAGCAGGCGGCAGAGCTGGTGGAGATCGACTACCAGATCCGCGAACTGGAGTCGCAATACAGTATCAACCGCAAGTTGGTGGGTGAGGAGAGATATCTCAAATCAAAATCCGGCAAAGAGGCCAGCAGTCCACTGCGTTTAAAAATCGCAGGGCTCAAAGAGAAGCGCGCACATCTGCTTCAGTCGCTGAAGCCAAAAATGGATAATCTGCGGGGTCAGTTGCGGGGGCGTGATCCTCTGGATGCCAAGATCGAGAAGCTCAAGGCTAAGCGCCGCTCCCTGGATGCGGCGAAGTCCGAACTCTTCATCCACTCGCCTTTTGACGGCATGGTCGGCTCGGTTTTGTTTCGCGAGGGTGAGGACGTCGCACCATTCAAACCGGTGATCACGCTGCACGGCAAGACCCCTTCCTATATCAAGGGCTATATTCACGAGGACGTGTTTAATAACGTCCATGTGGGTCAGCAGGTGTGGATTAGTCCGGCCTCCAACAGCGATGAACCTATGGCGGGGTACGTCAAGAGTGTGGGATCGCGCATTGTCGAGTACCCCGATCGCCTCAAGCGCCACCAGAACATTGCGGCCTGGGGGCGCGAGGTGCTGGTCAGTATCGGTCAGAAAAACCTCCTTTTGCTGGGTGAGAAGGTGGTGGTGTCCGCACAGCGGGAACGCAATCCGTGGATCGCCATCGCCAGTCCGTTTTTGCCGTTTATATCATCGGATCCGCAAGAGCTTGTCTATAAAGACTCGACACGCCTGGCTCAGACGGTAGAGGCTTCCGGTGCCCTCTACCTGTCGGACATCGACCGTTATCTTGTTATCAGCGATAAGAGTAAGGCGAACCGTTCGCTGCTTCATCTGGTGACGCCCCAGGGCAAGATCGAAGAGGATCTGCAACTGGTGGGGGAGACAAAGATCGATGACATGGAGTCGATCGCTTCAGATCGCCGCTTTATCTACATCGCCAGCTCCCAGTTCTATAGCAAGAAGGGCGAGATAAACCCCCGTGGTAATAAACTGTTGCGTTTGGTGCGCCGCGGCAAGGTGTTGAGCCTGGATGCCGAGGTGCTATTGAATGATGTGCTTGCACAGGCCGCACAACAGGGAGGGGATGCGGAGTGGGCTCTCTACCTGCGCCGTGCCTTGGTGGATAAGAGCATGGATGTCGAGGCGATGTTTCTTCCCCGGGAAGGTGAGTTGGTTCTGGGCTTCAAATCCCCGATAGATGGGGATGGCAAAGTGGTGTTTTTGGTGATTCGCGAGCTGGATACCCTGTTCGCCACCCAGCAGTTGGCGCCGGAGAATGTTGCGATTTGGCGCAGGGTGGCGTTCCGTGACCCGGTCACTGGAGCCTTCGCGCAGGTCACCGATGCGCTCTATCTGCATGACAAGTTGTATCTGTTGACCCACTCTAGGCGTGGCGAGCGTGATAACAGCACCCTGTGGCGCTTCGATCCGGAGTCGAACGAGTTAATGGTTCTCAGGAATTTTACCGGTAACAGAGCCGAGGGGCTGGCCTATAACTCCGCACGTGACCGTTTTCTGATCGTGTTCGATGGAGAAGGCAAGGCCAATTCACATTTTACCCACTACTCACAGGGTACTTGAGCATGCGGGCGCCTCAAAAAAATGGTTGTTACCTTCGCTTATGCTGGCATTTTTCGGTGATCTGTTCGGTGTGCTTTGCCAGCTTAGGAGTGCATGCCTCCCCGCCGGATATTAATGCATTTCTCCTTGCTGCTCGCGAGGGGGTAGAGGTGCTGGATGTAGAGGAGAACTGGCGTGGTATGGCTTCACTCAAGCCAGCCTCTATGCCATTGGAGGACGTGGAACTGCGTATGGAGTTCGATAATGGAGGCGTGTCGGAGGGTGACTATGTCGTGCGCCTGCACCCCCGGTCGTTTGCCCGTATGCAGGCGGAGACACAGCAGTGGCGGGCACGCGAGACGATGCTGGAGGCACATTACCGTAGCCTGTTGAGCGAGGCGCTGCGCGAACGCTACCGGCAGCTGCTGGAGACGATGCGGTTGAGCCGGGAAAGAGATCTGCAGGAGCGGCGTATCACCTTGCTGAAGGAGCGGATCAGCGCCTATCAGAGCCTTTCAGAAAGCCGGGAGTTTCGTTTCGCCAAACTGCTGGAGAGCGATCAGGATCTGGCCCAGGCACGCCTGCAGCAGATGCGACTGCAACGTGCCTTGAAGACCCAACAGGAAGCGCTGCGCCAGCAGGGTGTGAGCATTGAAGAAAAGCTGGATGACAGCTGGCTCAAGAGTGTGGCTGGAGTGATGCAGGCCATTGACGAGATGCTGCAGCTGGATGAAGCAGCACAGGCAAACCCCCTGTTGGCAAGCAAACTCAGTGCGGTGCAGGTGGCGGAGACGCAGCTGACGAAGCAACGCGCTAAGCAGGGCCTCAAGTTCAGCTTTCTTGACCTTGGCTATGATGCTGCCAAGGAGAACTCCCGCTCCTACTCTATCGGCCTGGGCATCAAGATTCCCTTGGGCGCTGCTGCTGATCCAGGGTTGGCCGAGGCCCGTACCCGATTGAATAGCGCCCGCCGTGAGCAGCAGTTATTGCAGCAGGAGCTACCGCGGCAACTGCACATGGTCAGGGTCGAACTGCAGGAGCTGCAGCAGGCTTATGGCTTGGTGATGGATCGCCTGCAGGAGTTGGACGGTATTGGGGAGGATCTCGCCAGTTCGCTGATGATCTATCGTATCTTCGAAGATCGTCTGCAGTGGAAACTGGAGGAGGTGAAGATCCGCCAGCAGATCCTGGAGCGCTATGTGGATCTGTTGCACCTCAGCGGGCAGTTGGCCCGTCCACCGTTGAAGAATCATCTGAGCAAACAAGATGATCAGCTATAGGGGGTGCCATGAGTATCGATGCACAGCTGCCACCACGTCTGGAACGCTACGAACTAAAGTATGTGATTCCCTCCTGTCTGGTGGAGCCGGTCTCTGACTATGTGTTGGCCTACTGTGGGTTGGATCGTCACTCGGAGGCAGCTGAGGACAACTTCTATCGGGTCAACAGTCTCTACTTCGATTCCCCCAACTTCCTGTTTCTGCGTAACCGCATGTACGGTAAGGACAACCGCTTCAATATGCGTGTCCGTTCCTATGGCTGGGATGCGCTGCCCCCCTATTTTCTGGAGATCAAACAGAAAAAGGCCAATGTTGTTATCAAGTACAGAGCTACCCTGAGTGAGGGGGAGTGGCCTGGGATTCTCAACGATCCGACTTACCAGATCCGGGAGGATGAAACGAGCCTCGATAGCGACAATAAGTCCCTGTTCCTGCGACTGGCCACCAGTTACGCGGCTGAGCCAAAGATTCTCACCCAGTACCGCCGGCGTGCGTTTGCCTCTGTTGTGGATGATTACGCCCGAGTGACCATGGATATGGATATGGATATGCGCTGCTACTATCAGGAGGCGTATAATCTACTGCCGGACCCTCACCGAATGGTCCCGTATGATGATGAGACCATCTACGATTGGGGTGGTGACCCCGGCAACAGCGTGATCCTGGAAATCAAGTGCCACCCCACCCAAGTTCCCACCTGGGTGCTTGATCTTACCCACCACTTCCAGCTCTATCGGCGCAGCTTCTCCAAATATAAGACCAGCTTGCTCTCTACCCTCTCTCGCGACAGCTGTCCGGATATAGGTGAGCGCTATTCATCGCTGTACACATAATCATCGTTTTAGAGGGTGGATCTGATCGACCTCTGGCTCTACATCGCCCAAGCCAACCCGGCTGCTGCAGATCATCTGCTTGATACCTTATGAGGCGAAAGGTCTGCTGCTTGCTGAGAACCCGGAGCTGAGACAGGCCGACCAGGCCTCGCTGAGGGTTTCCGGTGTCTATCCGTGGGGCGCGCTACCTGATGCTCTACCAGTTGATCCCATGAGGGATTGAACTGGTCGTGTGGTGCAAGCAGGGCATGCGGTTATTGAACTCGCTGTCGATGAAGCCATGTGGCGGTGGGTCAATCCAGACAACCGACGCTACTACCAGGCCGATCTGGTGCAGGATCTGCTTGGTGACTGGATGTTGGTCAGAGCTTCTCTAGCTTGGCCTGCAACGGTTGCAATCTCTTGCATGCAACACAGTTTTCGGCCGCCAGCTGGTGCTGTCTGATGCGATCCAGCTCAGATTAGCAGAAAGAAGCTGATCGCCGCTGCAGTCACCAGGCTGAGGGTGGTCAGCGGCGTCACCAGCATAAAGCCTGTGCCGAGCATCAGGTAGGTGGTTTCCACCACCAGAATCCCTATTGCAAGCCCCAGTGCCCGGGGTGCACTGATCCAGTGGCTGATACTGGCAAACGAGATCAATGCCAGGCCGAGCAGGGCGGCGCCCATCATGCCGGCAAAGGCATGGTTGAGCGGTTCGGTACTGAACAGTCCGGCCACCTCCTGCGGGGCAACAATCAGTATTACACCCCAGATTCCGAGCATGGTGATGGTTAATCCGTGTGCCATCTTTTTGAAGGGTTGGGAAGCCATTTCGATTGTCCGGGTTGAGAGTGGAGCGCCCATCATAGCGTTTCGTTTTGCCGCTTCCAGCGAGCATGCTGGTTTTTTCCTCTGTTTGGCATAAAAAAACAACCATTCCACCCTGGATAGGGATAATAGGAAACTTCTACCTATATAGGGGTAAACCACTATCTACATATGGAAAACATTATGATCTGAATCAATGAGTCCTCGGTTATCGATGGACATGAAAACAGTGTGGAAATGAAAATCCTCAGTATGTGGTGCGTTAAGGGGGCTCTGAAGGAGTCTGCTCGAGCAGGTCCATTCAGAGATACCTAAAGATAACGAATAACAGCACTGCTCTCTCCCGGTAGCTTCATCGCCGGAGTATCAAACGCTGACGGAGTACTGAATATGGGTTGGAAGATCCCACGCCTTTCGCGGCGGTCATTTCTCAAGGCGAGCGCTGGTGGCGCGGGTGTCGGGTTGCTCTCTCCAGTCGCCGGGTTGGTGAGCCAGGCCGCCAGTGAGGACGGTGAAGTCGAGACCGAGATCACCCACAGCATCTGCAACTTCTGCTCTTCGCTCTGCAACCTCAAGGTGAAGACCGAGAAGCGTGGTGCCAGCAAACGTATCGTCAAGCTTGCCGGCAATCCCGATTCGACCCTCAATCGGGGCAAAATCTGCGCCCGCGGTCAGTCGGGGCTGCGCCAGATCTACGACACCGACCGCATCAAGACGCCGTTGATCCGGGTTGAGGGGAGCAAGCGGGGTGAGTACAAGTTTCGCGCAGCCAGCTGGGAAGAGGCCTGGGACTACATCGCGCAGAAGAAGACCAATGCGGATATCAAAAACTGGGAGTGGACCATGGTGGGGGGCTGGACCTCCTGCGTCTTCTATATGAACTGGGCGGTGCCATTCGCCATGGCCAACGGCATCCCCAATATCATCGCATCGCCGATGCAGCACTGCGTCACCACCGGTCATCTGGGCACCGACTCGGTCACCGGCAACTTCAACATCCACGACGAGATCCTGCCCGATTTCGATAACGCTCGGTACATCCTGTTTGTGGCGAATAATGCCTCGATCGGTGCCGTTTCTACCTGCCGTATGGTGCGTTTCGCCCAGGGTCGCAAAAACGGCGCCAAGGTGGTGGCGCTCGATCCGCGCCGCTCAGAGACAGCTGCCAAGGCGGATGAGTGGATCGCGATTCGCCCCGGCACCGATCTGCCCTTCCTGCTGGCGATGATGCGGGTGATGATGGAGGAGGGCTACTACGATGCGCCCTTCCTCAAGCGTCACACCAATATGCCGTTCCTGCTCTATCGGGACGATGTCGGAGAGTGGCAGCCGCTGGTGGATGATGAAGGCCGGCCGCAGGTGGTGATGGAGGGTACCCGCGAGCTGCGTACGCTGAAGAAGTTCAGCAACGACAACCGCACCGATATCGAGGGGCGGACCTTCTGCCCCGATCTCAAGGCTCCGGAAGGCTTGCAGGTGGACGGTAAGACGGTACAGACCGTGTTTCAGGCCCAGCTGGAGGAGTTGCACGAGTACACCCCGGAGTGGGCTGCTGTCTCCACCGGCATCAAAGCCGAGACCATCGAGCGTATCGCCCGGGAGTTCGGCACCAGCCGACCCGCCATCATCGATCCAGGTTGGCACGGCGCCCGCTTCGGCAACATCATGATGCTGCGCCGGGTGCAGGCGATGATTCAGGCCCTGACCGGCGGCATCGATACCATCGGCGGCTGGATCCAGGCCGCCGAGTATCGCCACAAGGCCAAGGAGATGTTCAAGGCCTACGATGCAGGCCATGAGATCGCCGCGCCGATGGCCAATCTGGCTGGTATGCACTTCGCCAAGATGGTGATCGGCGCGGTCTCCAAGGGGGAGAACTTCTCCCACGGCAAGCCGGGCTGGACCTGGGCCTGGGCCGCGCAACAGAAGGAGGCGGGGGCGCAGAGCATCGCGCTGCCGGTGATGACCGATACTGGTTTCCGTGAGTCGATCGAGGGCAAGGTCAACTTCAACGGTGAGCCCTACCTGACTCGTGCCACCATCATCAACGCCGCCAATCCGGTGCGCCACTACTACCCCGATACCTACTGGAAGGAGTGTCTAAGCCACGAGAATATGGAGCTGGTGGTGGTGATCGACGTGCTGCCCTCGGATACCGCCGCCTATGCCGATGTGATCCTGCCCAATACGACTTATCTGGAGCGAGATGAGCCGGCGGTTTACGGAAACGGGGTCAACCAGGATCTGGCGTTGACCACTCGCTATGCGGCGATCGACCCACTCTACGACACCGAAGAGACCCCGGACATGCTCTATAAGCTGACCGAGATCATCTCCGGCGAGACCGAGAGCTTCCTCGACTGGATTGAGACCCTCACCGGGCTGACCAAGCTGCCGGTAAAGGCGCACTGGGAGGAGACCAGGCAGATCCACAAAAAAGGGAGCTTTCTCGCCGCCTGTCGTCGTGTCGCCTTTGAGCAGGCAGCGAAGAAGATCCACAAGTCGGCGGCGGAGTTGGATCACACCCTGCGCACTAGGGGGGTCTACCATGAGGAGGACAAGGTGCATCTGATCGAGCACGCGGGCATGCCGCGCAAGATGCCGGTGCCCACTGACTCGGGTCGTATCGAGTTCTTCTCCGGTCTTATGTACTCACTGCGTTCCGCCGGGCGAACAGAACCCAACTTCAGCCCGCTGGCTACCAATGTGCCGATCAGCTGTCGCACCGGTCGCAACATGCACGAGCCGCTGGCGGAGGATGAGTTCTACTTCACCTACGGTAAGACGCCGACCGTCTCACACGGCTCCACCAACAGCAACAATCCGGTACTGGCGGCGATCAACCGCTTCAAGAACGATATCTACAAACACGTCTGGATCCACCCGGAACGAGCCGAGGTGCTCGGCATCGGCCAGGGCGAGCGCATCATCCTGAGCAACAGCCTGAGTGGTCAGCGCGCCGAGGGCAATGCTTACCTGACTCGGCTGATCCGGCCTGACACGCTCTTCATCTACTCCTCATTTGGCGTGGAGAACCCGGCGTTGACCCAGATCCAGGGTGAGGGCACCGCCACCAATAAGCTGATCCCCTACCAGGTGGAACCGGTGGTGGCGGGCTTCAAGTCCCAGGAATTCACCCTGCGTGTGCAGAAGGCGTAACGGAGGCTAACAACAATGACTCACTATGCAATGGTCATAGACCTGAATACCTGCGTCGGCTGCAACGCCTGCATGGCCGCCTGTGCCATCGAGAACCAGACAGCGGTTTGGAAAGACGAATGGCGCACTCATGTGCACGACACTGAGATCGGCAGCGGCTCTGACGTGCATCGCCGCTTCTTTCCGCGGCTCTGCAACCACTGTGACAATCCACCCTGCATGAGTGTCTGTCCCACTGGTGCTACCTACAAGATGGATAACGGCATCGTTATGGTGGACGAGGATCTCTGCATGGGTTGTCGTGCCTGCGCTATGGCCTGCCCCTATGACGCCCGCCGCGCCGTCACCTACGACGATGTGGAGAAGGGCAAAGCGTTCTACGGCGAGGCCTACCGCCGTGAACGGCCCAGTGTCGACAAGTGCACCTTCTGCGAACATCGGGTCAAGGAGGGGCTGCAACCGGCCTGCGTGGAGACCTGTGTCGGCTCGGCGCGCATGTTTGGCGATCTCGACAACCCGGAGGACCCGGTCACCCAGATGGTCGCCAGCGGCGTAGCCCGACCGTTGATGCCACACCTGGGCACCCGGCCCAACGTCTACTACATCGACGATATGAAGAGGAGGGGTTGAGATGGACGCCACCATGAACTTCTACACCCAGGATATCTGGACCTGGTGGATTGCCATCTACCTCTACTTTGGCGGACTTGGTGCGGCCACCCTGGCGGTGACCTTCCTCACCGACATGTACCTCAAGGCGCACCGCGACCTGGTACTCTGGGGGGCCTTTTCCGGCATTGTGCTGTTGAGCCTGGGCTCCCTGATGCTGTTCATCCATCTGCTCGACTACAGGGCGGTGATCTATGTGCTCAACCCGATGATCCTCTTCACCAAGCCGGATGCATGGATCGCCTGGGGCACCCAGTTCATCGTCTGGATGATGTTCTGGGGAGTGATCTACGCGCTGCCCTATATGTATCTGACGCCGTTGTTCGACAAAATGCCGGTAGTCGGCAAGCTGCTCGATTTGGCGCTGGTGAAGAAGATCGCCGAGCTGTCGAGCCGCTTCCGTAAGGTGGTGGGCTGGATGGCCACCATCAACGGTGTCGGCGTGGCGGTCTATACCGGCCTGCTACTGCAATCCTTCCCGGCGGTGGCGCTCTGGCACAACCCCGGTGTGCCGCTGCTGTTTACCGTGTCGGCCTTCTCCACCGCGATGGCCTTCCTGCTGCTGATCATGTACACCATCATCAAGCGTGAGGAGGATGAGCATATCCGCCACTTCTACGAGCGGGTCGATCTGATCCTGATCAGCGCCGAACTGGTGATCCTGTTCTCCTTTTACCACTACATGTCGTCTGGCAACGAGTCGGCGATGCACTCGGCGCAGCTGCTGTGGAACGACTTGGGTTGGTTGATCGGCTTCATCGGCTTCGGCCTGATCGTGCCCTTCTTTCTGGAGCTGCGTGGGGTGCTCAAGGGTTGGGCCAGCCATCTGCCGATTATCACCGCCTCGGTGCTGGTGCTGATCGGCGGTTATCTGCTGCGCCACTACTTCATGTATGCAGGTGTCTATGCCTATCCCTGGTGATGAGATGAGACGATCGGGCGAGCAGCTGCGGCTCCTGGCCGGGCTGCTCTCCATGCCCGACCAGGATGCGCGGGAGATCATCCAGGGCCTGGCCGAACAGCACCCCTGGCTCGCAGAAGCGGCGGAGGAGCTGGGTAGCACCCCGCTGGAGCAGTGGCAGGGCGAATACACCCGGCTGTTTATCAGTGGTTTCCCCAAGACCGCTTGTCCCCCCTACGAATCGGCCTACCGCAGCGGCACCATGCAGGGGCCGACGGTGGCGAAGCTGGAGCGGCTCTACGCGCAGCTGGGGATGTGCTCCAGTGAGATGCCCGCTGACTACCTGGGGGTGATGCTGGAGTGCGCGGCGCTACTGGAGGATGGACAGCAACGACCGGAGTTGCAACAGCGCCTCTGGGACGAGCACCTTAGCCGCTGGCTGGCCGACTTCGCGAACGATCTGAGCCAGCAGAGCGAGCTGGCGCTCTATCGGGCGCTGGGCCTGCAACTGCTTGGATTGAGCGCGGATGGGGCTGGTCATGAGTGACCCGGGTTGGCTGCTGTGCGGTGTGCAGTTGGAGGAAACGCCGTTTCTGCAGGCGGTGATCGATGCTCATCAGACGATCTACCAGGAACACTTCGCCGATGAGCTGATGCTCAACCATCAGCTTGGCATCCAGCTGCGTGCCTACCGCGAGCTAGACGATTGGCGGCTGCTGCTGATCCTCACCCCCTGGATGCTGTCGCGGCTTATCTTTCCGCGCTCTGATCCCGGCATTCCGATCCCGGCGGCTTGGCAGCAGCAACAGCGGGAGGAGGCGGAGTACCAGCTGCTGGGTCCGGCAGTCGAACTGGCGATGCTTGGACAGAACCAGCGCGCTCACCTCAACTACTATCCACAACTCGGCCACTATTTGCTGCAGCCCATCGCTCTCAACATGCAGCAGTACGACTCCGCCGAGGCGGTGTTCGAGGCGTGGAACGAGGTGATCACCACCCGTGACCAGAACATGAAAAAGCTGCAGCGCGACTGCCCCTGGCAGAAAGAGCTCTCACGGCGTGAGTTCTTTGGCCGGCTGTCGCGCTAGCTGCGCCGGTTTAGGCGCTCTTCCGAACAGGCGAGGTTGAGCGCTGCGCCCCTCTCTGGCGCCGACCCAGCTGAGGGACGCCGCCTTTCTGTTGCTACTGCCTCCAGGCGCTGCTGTTTCTGAGAAGGCTGTCGGCAACGATGGCCTTGGCTCCGCCAGGTCCTAGGAGATTGGTGAGCGTTGCAAAAAAGATGGGCGAGCAACACCAGCAGATCTTGCATGGCGGGGTACAAGTAGGGAAGGTTGCCTTCGGAAACAAGACCGGCTAAGTGTTCGTATTCAGACGGTAATCTGCAATTCGCCATGGACGGTGCTACGTTCCGCCTGGAGTTCGGCCAGTGATCGATCCATCATCTGGCGGGAGAAGGGGTCGATGTCGAGACCCTTCACCACCTCCCATTTGCCCTGGTCGCAAATGCAGGGCATGCCGAAGACCAGACCCTCAGGGATGCCGTAAGAGCCATCGGAGACGACGCCCATGGTCACCCAACGGCCTGAGGAGCCCAGCGCCCAGTCGCGTGTGTGGGCGATGATGGCGTTGGCGGCCGAAGCGGCGGAGGAGAGTCCGCGCGCCTTGATGACGGCGGCCCCCCGCTGGCCGACCTTCGGAATGAACTCGTTTCTGTACCACGCTTTGTCGATCCGCTTGGATGCTTTTCGGCCGGCGACGCTAGCGAAACGGATGTCGGGATACATGGATGGGGAGTGGTTGCCCCAGACTACCATCTGCTCCACGGAGTCCACCGGCTCGCCGACCTTGCTGGCGAGCATGGAGATGGCCCGGTGGTGATCCAGGCGCATCATCGAGCTGAAGTTTTCCCGCGGCAGGCTCCTTGCCGTGTTCATGACGATCAAGGCGTTGGTGTTTGCGGGGTTGCCGACGATGGTCACATGGATGTCGCGGGACGCCGCCTCTTCCAGCGCTCTGCCTTGCTCGATGAAGATCTTGGCGTTCTTCAGCAGTAGATCCTTGCGCTCCATGCCGGGGCCACGCGGCAGGGCACCGACCAGTAGGGCATGGTCGGCGTCCTTGAAAGCGGTTTTGGGGTTATCGGTGCCGATGATATCTGCCAGCAACGGGAAAGCGCAGTCCTCCAATTCCATCATGACGCCCTTGAGGGCCTGCTGGGCGCGTTCGTGCGGCACTTCCAGTAATTGCAGGATGACGGGCTGGTCCTTGCCCAACATCTCGCCGGCGGCGATGCGGAACAGCAGTGCGTAACCGATCTGGCCTGCAGCACCGGTAAGGGCGACTCGAATGGGGGCTTTTGCCATCAGGATCTCCTTGCAGAACAGGATGAATGATCAAGGGATCGCATCCCGGATTTCCGAACTGATATCGTCACGGGGGAATGCTCACGAATTCCCCCGTGACTGACATCCGCCGTTTAGATATTGGCCAGAATGGCCTCTACACTTGCTTTGGCATCGCCGAACAACATGCGCGTGTTGTCCTTGAAAAACAGAGGATTCTGTACCCCGGCGTAGCCTGTGGCCATGCTGCGCTTCATAACAACGGTCGTACCCGCTTTCCAGACTTCCAGTACCGGCATGCCGGCGATGGGGCTGCTCGGATCATCCTGCGCACTGGGATTGACGATGTCGTTGGCGCCTATGACCAGTACCGCATCTGTATCGGGCAGATCGTCGTTGATCTCATCCATCTCTAGGACGATGTCGTAGGGCACTTTTGCCTCGGCCAACAGGACGTTCATATGGCCTGGCATACGGCCCGCCACCGGGTGGATAGCAAAACGCACATTGACTCCCTTGGCCCGCAGCTTCTTGGTAATCTCACAGACAGCGTGCTGGGCCTGGGCCACAGCCATGCCATACCCCGGCACCACGACGACACTCTTCGCGTTTTTGAGCATTTCCGCTGTTTCGTCTGCCAGAACGGGCACTACCTCTCCCTGATGCACTTCGCCGCTGGTGGCTGCCGTCCCTTCCGCCGCGCCGAAACCGCCGGCGATGACGCTGAGGAATTGCCGGTTCATGGCGCGGCACATGATGTAGGAGAGGATGGCGCCGCTGGAGCCTACCAGTGCGCCAGTGACGATCAGCAGGTCGTTGGACAGCATGAAGCCAGTAGCTGCCGCCGCCCAGCCCGAATAGCTGTTGAGCATCGAGATCACCACCGGCATGTCCGCTCCACCGATGGCCATCACCATATGGACCCCGAAGGCAAAGGCGATGAGGGTCATGATCACCAGGGGGATAGTGCCGGCCGCGGCGGTTTCCGCCCCCACGAATTCGACACCCAGCCAGACGCAGAGCAGTCCCAGACCCAGGTTGAGCCAGTGGCGGGCCGGCAGATACAGTGGCTTGCTGGTGATTTTCGCGCTCAATTTGCCAAAGGCGATAACGGAACCTGTGAAGGTAACCGCACCAATGAGCACCCCGAGAAAGATCTCCACATCATGGATGGTCCGCTCGACCCCGGTATAGTGGAGGGTGGGGTCCAGGTAGCTGGCGAATCCCACCAGCACCGCTGCCAGACCGACGAAACTGTGCAGGATGGCGACCAGTTCCGGCATGGCAGTCATCTGTACCCGTGCTGCCACGATGATGCCGATGACGGCACCGATGCTCATGCAGACCGCCAGGACGCCGTAACTTGTGACCTGGGCACCCGCGATGGTGGCAGTCAATGCGATCAGCATGCCGATGATGCCGTAGATATTGCCGCGGCGGGCGGTCTCCTGGTTGCTCAAACCACTCAGGGCTAGGATGAACAGGATGCTTGCGGCCAGATAGGCCGTCGTTAAAACGCCTTCAGTCATTTCCAAACCCCTTTATTTGCGGAACATCTGCAGCATCCGCTGGGATACGAAGAACCCACCGAACACGTTGATGGTCGCGATGAGAATGGCAACCGCGCCCAATATCCATACCAGTGCATCCGAACTGGATACCTGCACCAGGGCGCCGATGACGATGATGCCGCTGATGGCGTTGGTCACGCTCATGAGAGGTGTATGCAGGGCTGGAGTCACATTCCAGATCACCATGTAGCCCACGAAGCAGGCCAGCACGAAGACGGTAAAGTGGCTCAGGAAAGCCGCGGGCGCCACTTGGCCCAGTCCCGCCAGCAGTAGGCCGCCGACGGCAAGACCGATGGCGCCGCCCAGGCTGCTCTTCTTCTCTTCCTCCTTCTCCACCGGAGGCGCGGCGGCGGCCGTTGCCGGCTTGGCCGGGGCAGCGGAGACCTGGATCGGTGGGGGCGGCCAGGTGATCTCACCCTCCTTGATCACGGTCGTGCCGCGGATCACGTCGTCATCCATATCTACCACGATCTCACCATCCTTCTCCGGGGTTAGATCGGTCAGCAAGTGACGCAGATTGGTGCCATAGAGCTGGCTGGACTGAGCGGCCAAACGGCTGGGCAGATCGGTGTATCCGATAATGGTGACGCCGTGTTTCACGGTCACCTTGCCCGGTTCGGTCAGGGCGCAATTACCGCCCTGCTCGGCGGCCAGATCCACGATCACGCTGCCGTCGTGCATCGATTCCACCATGCCGGCGGTGATCAGTTCGGGGGCCGGTTTACCGGGAATCAGGGCAGTGGTGATGATGATGTCCACATCCATCGCCTGCTCGGCGAATAGCTTCATCTCCGCCTCGATGAACTCCTTGCTCATAGTCTTGGCGTAACCGGTGCCTGGGGAACCATCCTCCTCCTCTTCGAAGTCCAGCATCAGGAACTCGGCGCCCATGCTCTCCACCTGCTCCTTAACCTCGGGGCGGGTGTCGAAGGCGCGCACGATGGCGCCCATGGAGCCAGCCGCGCCGATGGCGGCTAGACCGGCCACGCCGGCACCGATGACCAAAACCTTGGCCGGTGGTACCTTGCCTGCAGCAGTGATCTGGCCGGTGAAGAAGCGCCCGAAGTTGTTAGCGGCCTCCACCACGGCGCGGTAGCCAGCGATGTTGGCCATAGAACTCAGGGCGTCCAGCTTCTGGGCGCGGGAGATGCGGGGCACGCTGTCCATGGCCAGCACCGTCGCCTTGCGCGCCTTCAGTTTCTCCATCAGTTCCGGGTTCTGTGCCGGCCAGATGAAGCTGATGAGGGTGGCACCCTCGCGCAACAGTTCAGTTTCGTCCCGGCAGGCTTGGTGGTCGATCTCCGGGGCGCGCACCTTGAGCACGATGTCAGATTCGTCCCACAGGGTCTTGGTGTCCTCCACGATTTCGACACCCGCCTCACGGTAGGCATCGTCGCTGAAGTTCGCTTCAGCTCCGGCGCCCGCTTCGATAGCCACCGAGAAGCCCAGTTTCTGGAGCCGTTCGGCAGTTTCGGGGGTGGCGGCAACCCGCTGCTCCCCTTCGTGGCACTCCTTTGGGATACCAATCTTCATGGCCATGATTGCTTATCCTTTATAGGTCATTTTGAATAGGGGCAGCGCGCCGCCGGCCTTTAGGGGGCCCACGTCACCGGGCTCGAAGGCCGGATTCAGCGGGATCCGCTCGCCGTTGACCTCCAAGAAGAGATCCCCTTCCAGGTCGGAGACGTCGATGGAGACGGTGTCGCCCTGCTTGATCTTGTCGTAGTCCGCCTCGTTGGCAAAGGTCAGGGGCACAATGCCGAAGTTGACCAGGTTGGCCACGTGGATGCGGGCGAATTGGGAGACCACCACGGCGCGCACGCCCAGCCAGCGGGGGCAGAGCGCCGCATGCTCGCGGGAACTGCCCTGGCCGTAGTTCTCGCCGCCGACGATGATGCCGTGACCGCCGGCGTCGCGGTGTTCACAGGCACGGGTGGAGAAGCTCGGGTCCACCTGATTGAAGGTGGCCTGCATGGCGTACTCCTTGACGTTGGAGCGCAGCGGAAGGAAGGTGCCGGCGGGCTGGATGTCGTCGGTGCTGATATTGTCGCCGAGTTTCAGCAGAACCTCGCCTTTCAGGGTGTCGGGCAGGGGGTCGAAGTCCGGCAGAGCCATGATGTTGGGGCCGCGGATGACTTCCACCTTCTCCGCTTCCTCTTGGGGCAGAGGCATGATGAAGGAGTCGGTGTCGAGGATTGCCGGCGACTGTTTGAACTCCACATTTCCCTGGGGCACGGTAATCTCACCGGTGAGGGCGCTGGCCGCCGCCACCAGTGGGCTGACCAGATGGACCTCGGCGTCGGCGGTGCCGGAACGCTTGGGGAAGTTGCGGTTGAAGGTGCGCAGAGAGATGCCCTTGCTCACCGGGGAGCCGCCCTGACCGATACAGGCGCCGCAGCCGTTCTCCTGGATGCGGACGCCGGAGGCGTACAAGGAGGTCAGGTAACCGGACTCGGCCAACTGCATGGCCACGGCACGGGAGCCGGGATAGAGCAGGGTGTCCACGGTGACGCGCTTGCCCTTCAGCAACTCGGCGAAGGAGGCGATGTTCTCGTAGGAGCTGTTGGTGCAGCTGCCTACGGAGACCTGGTTGATCTTGGTGCCGGCGCGGTCCGCCACCTTTTCCACGTTGCCGGGGGAGGGGTAGATGGCGATCAACGGTTCCAGGGCGGAGAGGTCGATGTCGATGACGCGCTCGTACTCGGCGCCTTCGTCGGCCGCCAGGGGCTGGTAGTCCTGACCGCGTCCGCGGCTCTCCAGGAATTCCTGGGTGCGTTCGTCGCTGGGGAAGATGGAGGTGGTGGCGCCCATCTCGGCGCCCATATTGGTGATGGTGGCGCGCTCGGTGAGGGAGAGGTTGGCTACGCCCGGACCTGCATATTCGAAGATAACGCCCTTGCCGCCCTTGACGCCGTTGATCTCCAACATCTTCAGGATAACGTCCATAGCCATCGCGCCTGGCTTCAGAGCGCCGGTCAGGTTGACCTTGACCACCTTTGGCATGGGCATGCTGTACTCGCCGGTGGCCATGGCCAGGGCCACGTCGTAACCTCCGGCGCCCATGAAGATGGCACCGCAGCCGCCGGCGTTCACGGTGTGGCTGTCCGCGCCCACGCCGGTCATTCCGGGCTTGACGAAGTTCTCCATATTGAGAAAGTGGCAGATGCCGGTACCCGCTGGGGAGTAGACGATACCCAGCTTCTGGGCCACCGTCTTAAGATATTCGTGGTCGTCCGGATTACGAAACCCGACCTGCAACATGCTGTGGTCGACGAAGTTAACGGAGAGCGGCTTGACCCGTTTGACGCCCATTGCCTCCAGTTGCAGCATGCACATGGTGCCGGTGGCGTCCTGTGTGAAGGCCTCGTCCACCCTGATCTTGATCACACTGCCGGGCGCTGGCAGCTCATTCTCATCCACCAAGTGGTCGAGCAGGATTTTCTCCGTCAAATTCAAAGGCTTCATTTTGCTCCTCCTTTGGAGTGCTTAAATTTGGTTTGCGTCAATTATTGTCTGATTCAGCGCCAATAAATTTTGATTCCGATAAATCCCAACGAGGGGATCCTAGGCGCTTGCCGGATTATGGGTGACCCGGCTGCAAAAGCGGGAGAGCGGTCCAGATCCTTCGCTTCGTTCTTCTCCGCTGCTTATGATGCGCCCCCTGTCGAGGTCGCCACACGGTCTAAATCCGCTCCCGGTGGATTTGTCGTTGCGTAGGATCCTCTATGCGCCTCAAATCAGCGAAATAGTGGCCGCGACACGGCGTGCGCCAACTGGGTGTGGGAGTCGGACGTCACGCCCTGGTTCCACAGTGTTCCAACGCGGCCACCAAGCGTCCCGGACGCAGGGCGGCCGGGGCGCTTGGCTTTTCCGAGTTCGTCGTTGGTCACGGATGCCGCACGTTCGTAAAAGCGCTTGCCGTTTATTTCCAGTTCGTATCCTGCATTGCTGGTCGGTTGAATCGTCCACTATTCGCCTTCTTCGAGCCTTGAATACGAAACCCTGTCCGGCGCAATCTTGGCTGATTGATTTTTTTCAGCTGCCTTAACCAAGAGCATCCAATGCCGCATTGAAGCTGGCGCTGGGCCGCATGGCGTTTAGCATCTTTTCCGCATCTGGGCGAAAGTAACCGCCCATGTCGACAGGCTGCCCTTGGGCTGCATTCAGCTCTTCGATGATCTTTGCTTCATTGTTTCCAAGTTGCTGCGCTAGTGTGGCAAAACGCGCCTGAAGTTCTGTGTCTTCGGTCTGCTCGGCCAGCGCCTGCGCCCAGTAGAGGGTGAGGTAGAAGTGGCTTCCCCGGTTGTCCAGTTCATTCACCTTGCGGGACGGTGACTTGTTGTTGTCGAGGAACTCGCCGGTCGCCTTGTCCAGCGTATCCGCCAGGATTTGGGCCTTCTGATTGCCGGATACGGTGCTCAGATGTTCCAGGGATGCCGCCAGCGCCAGGAATTCGCCCAGGGAATCCCATCTGAGATGCCCCTCTTGTTGGAACTGTTGGACATGCTTGGGTGCTGAGCCGCCAGCTCCCGTCTCAAACAGTCCACCACCGTTCATCAGCGGTACGATGGAGAGCATCTTGGCGCTGGTGCCGACTTCGAGAATCGGATAGAGATCGGTGTTGTAGTCACGCAGCACGTTGCCGGTCACGGAGATGGTGTTTTCTCCCGCCCGCATGCGTTCAATGGAGAGTTTCGCCGCCTCGTAGACGCCCATGATGCGGATATCCAGCCCCTCGGTATCGTGGTCTTTCAGGTATTTTTCAACCTTTTTCTTGAGTTCCGCAGTGTGGGCCCGGTCATCGTCGAGCCAGAAGATCGCCGGCCAACCGGTCGCCCGTGCGCGGGTCACCGCCAGTTTCACCCAGTCCTGAATCGGGGCGTCTTTGACCATTACCATGCGCCAGATATCGCCTTCCTCGACTGCCTGCTCGTGGATGGTTTGACCCTTGCTGTCAACGACACGAATGATTCCGTCGCCAGGGGCCTCGAAGGTGGTGGGGTGTGACCCATACTCCTCCGCCTTCTTTGCCATCAGACCCACATTGGGAACCGTGCCCATGGTGGCCGGGTTCAGTGCTCCATTGGCGATGCAGTTCTCGATGGTGGCCTGATAGAGCGGTGCGTAGCTGTGGTCCGGGATCACGAACTTGGTGTCGTGCTGCTTGCCGTCTGGACCCCACATCTGGCCTGAGGCGCGGATCGCAGCGGGCATCGAGGCGTCGATGATTACATCGCTGGGTACATGTAGGTTGGTGATGCCCTTGTCGGAGTTCACCATTGCGATCGCGGGACGATTTGCATACAGCGCTTGGATATCCGCTTCAATCTCGGCCTTCTTATCCGCCGGCAGCTTCTCGATCTTGGCGTGCAGGTCGCCCAGGCCGTTATTGAAATCAACGCCGAGTTTCGCAATGACATCCGCGTGTTTCTCGATGACGTCTTTGTAGAATACCTTGACGCAATGACCAAAAATAATGGGGTCCGAAACCTTCATCATGGTTGCTTTCATGTGCAGGGAGAACAGCACGTCCTGCCGCTTCGCGTCTTCCACCTGCTCCGCGAGAAATTGGGTCAGGGCGTTTTTGCTCATGAAGGTTGCGTCAACCACCTCACCCGCTTCCAGTGGAGTGCTTTCCTTCAAAACGGTAATGCTTCCGTCCTGGCCAACAAACTCGATTTTTGCGTCGGTTGCCTCGGCCATGGTCACGGATTGCTCGTTGGCACAGAAATCCCCGCTGCTCATGGTGGCTACATGCGATTTTGAGTCCGGGCTCCATGCACCCATGGAGTGCGGGTTCTTCTTTGCATAATTTTTTACCGCGGTTGGCGCCCGGCGGTCGGAGTTTCCTTCTCTCAAAACCGGGTTGACGGCACTCCCCAACACCTTGGCGTAGCGGGCCTTGATTGCCTTTTCGGCGTCGTCTTTCGGCTCGTCGGGATAGTTTGGCAGGTCATAGCCCTGTGACTGCAACTCCGCGATTGCGGCCTTCAGCTGAGGGATCGAGGCGCTGATATTCGGCAGCTTGATGATATTGGCCTCTGGTCTCTTCGCCAGCTCACCCAACTCGGCCAGGTCATCGGATTGCCTCTGGCTGTCGCTCAGATGGTCGGGAAAATTCGCGATAATCCTGCCCGCGAGAGAGATATCCCGTGTTTCGACGGTGATGCCGGACACCTCCGTGAATGCCTTGACGATAGGGAGAAAGGAGCCAGTCGCCAGCGCGGGCGCTTCATCGGTCTTTGTCCAAACAATCTTTGATGCTTTTGGTGTCATGCTTTTTTCTCAGTAGTCAGAACGGTGCCAGCAAATTCTTCGCTAGGAAACATAGGAACAGCGGGATGCCGGCGTCCGCGTATCCATATTTCGGCCGCGGTTGGTATGGTCGTCGATCTCCGCGGCGGAGCCGATCATGCGGCCAAACAGAAACGTGGTGAAGGCGGCGGATTCCATGGTCGCGTCGCTGATCTCTCCATCCGCGTAAGGCCGCCACAGCATCTTCAGTAGAATCACCGCGATCACGGCGTCCACGTTGACGCAGTAGACGTTGCGGCTGACGCCGGTCTTGAACAGGGCGTCGACCAGTTCATGGTAGAACTCGTGGAAGACGTTGTAGCTGCCGCGCTGCTTGAACAGGTCGTTGACGAACACCTCGCGGGGGTCGTAGTTGACCTCCTTGTTCTTGAACACCGGGTGGTTCACGCAGGGGATCTTGGCGTAGGAGAGGTTGCCTTCCGCCTTGGCCTTGGTCTTATACGCCTTGTACGCCTTGGCGTAATCCGTGGCCATGCCGGCCAGCTTTAGGCCGTGGCCTTCGTCGCCGGGGTCACGCAGACCAGAGTCGCGGAATCGGTCCAGCAGGAAGGCGATGGCCTCAAAGCCGTTGCCGCCGTGGGCGAAACCGGTATGGGTGAGGAAACCGATATAGCCTTTGTTGACCTGCACCCGTTCCGGGGCCTCGGGACCGTCGGCGCTGACCGCGCCCTTGGCGCCCTGGGCAGAGATGGTGCCGGGGCCGTTGGAGATGATCAGCCCTAGCAGCACGGAGAAGGCGTACAGCGCCTCTGCATTCGGGCGATTGCCCAGCAGCGCCAGGTGGGCGGTCTCGGTGAAGCTCCAGCCGCTCATTAGGTCGCTGTCGGAGACGCCGTGGAAGCTTCCCGCGCTCTGCTGAGCGCCGCCAGCGGCGGAGCCGATCAGGGTGCTGAAGATGCGGAAGTGCCAAGGCATGGTGCTGATAGTGGTGGCGGAGAGACGCTTGCGCATCAGCGGTTTCCAGGCCAGATGCACGGTAATAGCGGCCAGGACCACCTGTCCACGAACATGTCCGCCGGCCTTTTCGGCGAGGGCCTTCAAGAAATCGATAAAGATCGACTTGGCGCCCCGCGCCTCGATGGCGGCCAGCATGGCGGTTCCGCGTTCACAGGCGTTGTCGGAGACGAAGATCGACGGGTCAGCGGCTTCCAGCTGCTCGGAGATATCGGCGCCGGTGTCGGTCGGATCTTCGATGCCTGCTTTCTTGAACAGCTCCATCATGGTGGTGGCAGCGTTGCGGGAGGCCTCCACCTCCTTTGGGCCCACCATGGCGACGGCGGCAGCTAGTGCGGTATTGGGGCTGTTGCCCGCCTCACGGGAGGCGTCCGTAGCTGCCAGACCGATGCTGCCCGCCTGGTTGACGAAGGCATTCAGGGCGACGTTGGCCAGGGCTGTGCCATTCTCATCCGGGTACTCGCGGATCAGGCTCTGCGCCAGGTTCTCTTCGAAGCTGTGGGTGGAGGCGTCCAGCACGCTGGTGCCGTGGACTCTGGTCACCTGGGTCTTGGGATCCATCATGGAAGCGCCAGAGGCGTCCTTCATGGTCTGACGCGGAAAGACGATGCCCACTTGCTCGCTGAGGCCGGCGATCTGCTCATTGTAGGGGGCCATCGCCTCCACCACTGGCGGATTCAGGTGATCCGGCAGGTCGATCCCCTGGGTGTTGCTGAACCAGCACTTGAGGGAGAGGTCGCCCACGGGTTCGAAGTCAGGTTTGGCGCCTCGCTTCTCCATCACGGCGGTCATGGCGGCCGGGATGTGGGCAATGTTGACCACGACTGCGCCTTTCTCGGAGCAGACGGGGTTGTCCGGGGTGAAGATGGCGTCGACGCCGAACTTCTCCATGAACCACTCTTCCTTGGCGACGGCATTGTCACCGGAACCGGCGATGGCGCCGGCGTGACCGCAGGCCTTGGTCAGTTTTGCCTTCCAGCGGCCCACCACGCACGCGATCACCGGCTTCTCGAATTCGAGATCACGCTCATAGTAGCCGCCTGGTTCGACATACATCACTGCGGCTTTGGAGCGGTCATCATTGTGGAATGCGTAGGTCCACTCCTGCGCGGAGTAGTGGATGTAGAGATCCTTACCAGAGGAGAAGGAGACGGTGCTGCCCCAACCGGCGGTAGCCAGGTAGACCGCAATGGTGGTGGTGAAGTTACCGGAGTTGGAGTAGATGGCCACCGAGCCGGGGAGCAGAGACTCCTCCGGGGCGCTGCCGCCCAAGGCGCCGCCGATGCGGATATGGTTGTGGGCGTCGGCCAGGCCAAGACAGTTGGCGCCGAAGATATCGATACCGTGCATCTGGCCGATGGCGCGGATGACGCGGGCGTCACGTACCGGCACCTTCTCGGTGAGGATGACGATCTTTTTCAGATTGGGGTTGACCCGCACCGCCTCGATCACCCCGTCACGCACGCCGGACGGCGGTAGATAGACCACCGCCACATTGAATTCACAGCCGTCGTCAACGGCCTCGGCCACGTTGTCGTAGACCGGGATTTCACCGATGGCGGTCTTCATCTTGGAGCCGGAACGTCCGGGGGCGGTTCCGCAGACGATATTGCCGCCGGAGTAGATGTGGCTCACAGGGGTTACGGTACGGCTCTCACCACCGGTGATGTTGAGGACACAGACCCGGTCATCTTTGGTGGCCAGTTCCGACAGAGAGTTGATGCCCACGTAGTAGTGGGGAAAGGCGGCTACACCTTGCGGATGCATGATTTTGGTTCCCTCGTTATGACACGGCCTTTTGTACCGGCCATGTCCGGAAATGCTTTGTGAATATCTTGAACGGCTCTCAGGAGATACCCAGTTTTTTGGCGATGGTGTCGCGGCCGCCCTGTGTCATCCAATCGTTGGCCGCCTGGGCGAAGTTGACCACCTCACTCATGGCGGAGTCGAAGCCGAACATCTGGTAAGGAATGCCCAAGGCATCCAGGGTATCCTGCATATAGCCCATGCCGCGGATTACGTTGGGGCCGCCCCTTCCCACCACCACGTAGAGCGGGGTCGGGCCATGAGCGTTGAAATGGTCCCGCAACGCATCCGCCATGGCGCGGAAGGTCTCATAGATATCGGTATTGTTGGCCTTGCCGCCGATGATGAAGAGCACGTTGGACTGCTTCAGCCAATATTTGTAAACGATACGGCTGATGTCGTGCATCTTGGCGTAGGGCGGGTTACCGCCGAAGTCGGAGGAGATGGTGGCCGCGTCTCCCAGTAGTTCGGTCACCAGGGCGTTGGCCCCGCCGCCGAAGGTCATGGCGGTTATGCTGCCCGCTTCATTGACGACGAACACGTCGGACTGGCCCTGGTAGGTGCGCAGCGAGTTCACCTCCTGCTCGAAACTGGAGTAGCTGGAGGTATCCAGATCATCCGGCAGCCCCAGACGATCGACGTTGGGATCATCGTCGTCGAAGGAACCCTTGAAGTCGCAGGCCACCGGGACCAGGCGTCCTTTCCCGTTGGGCATCATGCGGATCGGATTCAGCTCCAGGGTGGTCATGCCGTAGTTGTGGTACAGATCCCAGAGCTTGGGCAGGTTCTGCACCAGCGGGCTGATCAGCTCACTGGGAGCGCCAAGGCGCTTCAGTGCATTGGAAACGACAAAACCCTTCAGCCCGGTGAGAGGATCGAAGGGAATGCTGGCAATCTTCTCCGGGGGCAACTCCTCTATATCCATGCCGCCGTGGTGAGTGATGGTGATGGTCGGCGCCCGGAACTCCGTACTGTCGGTGATGGAGAAGTAGATCTCGTACTTGGCCGGCACCGCTCCCTCGAATGTAACGCCTTCGGCCTTGCTCAGAGTATTGTTGTGGAAGTGCTCGGCGAAATAGAGCCGCGCCTTCTCTTGCATGGCATGGCTCAGGTCCTTGGCCCGGCCCAGCAGACCGGCCTTACCCTTCTTGCCAACACCGCCCTTGAAGATGGGCTTGACGAAAACTTCGCCGCAACGATCTATCAGGTCTTTGATCTCTTGATCGCTTGCCTCCGGCCCCAATATCTCGGACCGGGGGAAGCCGACAATATCCAGGAGTTTCGCGCCGTAACGCATCCCAGTGATGTTCATTACATCTGTCCCCTTAACACTCTATATAGTTTCGTAACCATTCCGCCCACCGCTGAGGCACGGAGATCACAGAGAAAACCGGGGAAATCTCTGAACTCTCTCTGTTCCTCTAGGGAATAGCCACATGGTTTCTAGTATTAATCGTTCCGAAAGTATTGGCAGTCTATTTTTGAACTTGCCAAAATATACTTTGTATCTGACATGCGGAAGAAACTCTTAATCAGCGAAGT
>NZ_KQ557149.1:0-5584 GCF_001443665.1 endosymbiont of Ridgeia piscesae
CTCCACTACATCTTTCCTTTTCTGATCACGCTGTTCTTTTATCGTAGCCATGGAAAGCAGTATACACTGCCAATACTTTCGGAACGATTAATACCAGTCCACCGCCTGCCGGAAACGGGCCACCGACGTCTGTTTCAACGCCGCGTCCACCGGGTAGGCAATGCCGTCGTGTTCCCACAAGGCCAGGGTGCGGGTGGCGTAGCCGTATCCCATGTTCATCAGGTACACGCCGTCATACCGCAGCAGGGGCTTGTGGTAGCGCACGAAGGCGTCGTGGTAACGCTGCTCCCCGGTGAGGGCGTAGAGTTCAATGGCCGCCCAGGCGCGGGCATGTTCATGGCCTTCATCCCCGTCCCGGGCATCCCCCTTGCCGTAATGGTGATAACCATGCATCCCCGGGTTGGCCTCCAGCCAATCCCACGCCTTGATGGCGCGTTGTTTGAGCAAGTCGGCCAAAGCCGGGTCGTATCGGCGCAATACGGGGCTGCGCGCCGCCCGGGCCAGGGCCGCCGCGTACCCGCCGGTAACGGTGGTGTCCTTGGGGGATAGATAACGGGTCAGGTTGGGGGTCTCCCCCGGCATGGTGGACTGGTAGTTCATCCCCTTGGGCTTGCTCATGCCAAACACGCCGCCGTCCACCGAATCCTGCATCTCCTTGAGCCAGTTGATCTCGAGCAGGAATTCCTGCAACAGGTCGGGAACGCCGTCGCCAGATTCCGGTACCCCGAGGTTGTCGTGCATCACCCGTTCGCCGTACACGTCCAGGGTGGTGATCAGGGTCCAGGCTGTCAGGGCGCTGTTCCAGGTGTAGGGCGAATAATCCCCGGCATCCATGTGCCCGCCGCTGATCTCCACATGTTGGCCTTCCTGCGTGGTGGGGTAGCGGATGGTGTCCGGCGTAACGCCTAAACCAGCCAGGAAGGGATCCAGATCGGTGCTGTTGTAAACGTAGGTCTGATCTTCCACCGTGGCCTTGTGGGTGAAGCGGGTATAGGGCTTGATCAGCTCCTCGCCGCGCCGCTGGTGGTACATACCCAACGCCAGGGTGTTCAGGCCGACGCGGTAGACATCGCTGTGGATGGGAAACGGCTGGCTGATGCCCGTGCCGTGGCGCAGGTAGTATTCACCCGGGGTGGTCAGAGCGGAGAAATCCAGTTGGTAAACCTTGTTGTAAGGATGGTTGGTAAAGGTTTCACGCCAGCCTTCCGAGGCTTCCAAGGTGCCCGTACCCTGGAACACCACCTGGTGGTCCTGGGTGCGCACCACTTCAAAATCCAGGTCGGTGGGCTCGTATTCGCCCGCGCTGCCCATCATCAAACCCAGATAGGCCTTTTTACGGTCCGCCGGACGGTAGCCGTATGGATCCACGTGCAGCAGGTCACTGAGCTGTGATTCCGGTTCGAAGCGGAACCTGGCATGGATGGCGGTTCCGGTCAGTTGGGTATCCACATCCAGCGCGTATTCCTGTCCGGTGTTCAACGGCCGGCCCAGGTGAATGAAGATGTTTTCCCCAATGCGCAGATCACCGACCCGGTAGGGGGCGTAGAAGGTGCGCCGTTTCAGGCCGGTTCTCACCACCGGTACGCTGTCGCCCGCGCTGTCGGTGACGCTGAAAAGGGCCGGGTTTTCCGCTTTAGCGATCTCCACCGGGGGGCGTATGAAATCGGTATTGTTTTCGTTGCGGGTCGGAACCAGGGTCAGGCGCAGCCACTGATCGGACACGGCGTGTATCCGCACTTCGCCCGGTTCCTGCATCCGCACCAGCGTTTCCAGTGCGCGCTGTTGTTCCCCGCTCAGGACGGGGCCCGCCCCCCCAGCCAGCGGCTGGGTTCGGGGCGTGGAGGCGGCATCATCGGGCAGGGAACCACTGTGGTATTCCAGCAGATCGCTGAAGCCGTCGCCGTCACTGTCAGCGGCGGCGTTGGCCGCATCCAGCGGCTGCAGATCGCGTTCGTCGGCAATGCCGTCGTTGTCGTCGTCATGGTCGGCGTTGTCCCCGATGCCGTCGCCGTCGTTGTCCCCCCATTCGGCCCTGTCGAAGGGGAACACATCCTGCCCATCCTCCACGCCGTCGCCGTCATCGTCCGGATCGCGTTTGTCGGGGAGGCCGTCATCGTCGGTGTCGAAATCCAGGTTGAAACGGATTTCATCCGCCCAGCCGTGGAAATCACCGAAGCTCAGGCGGATGTCCTCGTGCCCATACAGGTTCAGCTGTCCCCGGCCGTGGGCCACCTTGAGAATTTCCTGCCCGTCCACGTGCAGCAGATAATGGGTGCGGTTATGGGTCAGCTTGATGTGATGCCACTGGTTCCGGCTCAGGGCGGTGTTGACCGCCTCCCCGGAGTCCCCATAGCTGCCCAGATAGGCGCTCAGGTCGGTCATCCAACTGTTGCGGCGGATTTCCACCCCACTATCCCAGCTCTGACGCATGAACAGCAGTTCCAGCCGGTTCTCGTCCCACATGTCGATGGTGTCGAAATAGAAGCGGCCTTCGATGCTCACCTCATCGATGTCTTCCACCGTCCTGTCTGCCGGAAGGTAGGGATCGACGCTGAAGGTGACTTCGGCCCGGTCGTTGAAACCGTCGAATCTCAGGGCGGCGCCGGCGGGGGTTTCCATCCAACCCAGGTTGCTGTCGTCGAAGCGCGCATTGCCGTTCAGGGTCAACTCAGGCATGACGCCTTTGCCATCCTGCAGGCTGTTGTCGAGATGGAATACGCTGGAGATCAAGCTGTCATCGTAGATAGTCTGACTGCTGGCGCTCAGCAGCAGATCATCGATCAGCACCAGCGTCGTTTCATTGGCCGCGGTCTTTTTATTGTTGTAGCCGCCGATGATCAGCCGATGGCTGCCGATGGCGAGATTGCCCAGGTCCAGCTCTATCTGACGCCAGCCGGTGCTCTCCTCCGGGCCACCGTTGCCGTTACCCTGCACTTGATCGATGTAGTCATTGGGCGTGACGCCGATCAGCTCTCCATCCAGGCTCACCAGCAGCTGGCTCTGTTCGTCCTGCTCGTAAAAGGGACTCTGGCTCAGCCGATAGCGGAAACTCAACACCACCTTGCTCAGACCGTTGAGCTGGAAGTCGCGTTGCCAACCGCCGGAGAGGCCGAAGATGTCGGCACTGTTGATGCCACCCAGGATGATCTGCAAGGCACCACCGCTGTAGCCGCCATCAGGGAGCAGACTGCCGTCGGCATAGCCCGGCGCACTGCTGCCACGGAACGGGTCATCAACATAGCTGAAGCCAGCGCTGTCTGTATCAAAGCCGTCCTCGATCAGCAGACTCGGCTGGTTGCCGGTAGTAGCCGCCACCGCTACGCCAGGCTCGCTCTGATTACCCGCAGTGTCATAGGCGCTGACCTGGTAACTGTAGCGGGTCGACGGGGTGAGGCCGCTGTCGCGGTAGCTGGTGATGGCGCTGTTGGCGATCTCAACGCCATCGCGGAACACCCGGTAGCCGATAACGCCGACGTTGTCACTCGCCGCCTGCCAGCTGAGTTCAATGGTGTCGGAGCCGGAGGGGATGGCGCTGAGTCCGGTCGGAATCTCAGGAGCCTCAGTGTCAGGTAGGTCGCTAACGCTGATGCCGACACTGGCGCTGGCAGTCGCCCTCTGGTTGTCGGTTACGCTCAGGGTCGCGGTGTAGTCGCCGGGCGTAGTGTAGCTGTGGAGCGGGTTGGCCTCGGTGCTGCTGCTGCCATCACCGAACGCCCAGCTAAAATGCTGGATGGTGCCGTCAGGATCCGTGGAGCCGGCGCTGCTGAAGTTGACGACCAACGGAACTACGCCTGTCTGCGGGTCGGCACTGGCTACTGCACTCGGTGGCAGATTGACCGGTAGGCTACTGCTGCTACGCAGCAGCAGGTCATCAATCAATACCACGGTCGTTTCGTTGGCCGCAGTCTTCTGGTTGTTGTAGGCGCCGATTATCAGCCGGTGGCTGCCTGCCGCCAGGCTCCCCAGATTCAGTTCCACCTGACGCCAGCCGGTAGTCTCTTCGGCACCACCGTTGCCGTTGCCGCTAACCTGGTCGATGAAGTCATTGGGCGAGACACCAACCAGTACCCCGTCGATGCTTAGCAGTAGTTGACTGTATTCGTTGCGCTCGTAAAAGGGGGTCTGGCTCAGCTGGTAGCGGAAGCTGAGGCTCACCTCACTCAGCGCATTGAGCTGGAAGTCGTGTTGCCACCCCCCCGACATGCCGAAGATGTCATCACCGTCGATACCGCCGAGAGTGATCTGCAGGGCACCGCCGCTGTAGCCGCCGGCACCGAGATAGCTGCCGTCGGCATAGGCTGGTGCGCCACTGCCGCGAAACGGGTCGTCGAGATAGCTGAAGCCGGCACTGTCGCTGTCGAAACCGCTATCGATCAGGTTGGACTGGCGAATCACGGTCAGGCTGGCAGTGGCTCTGACACCATCCTGTTCAGCCAACACGGTGAAAGGCCCACCTGCCTGGCTGGCGGTGAACAGACCCGTGCTGTCGATGACGCCACCGCCGTTGACGCTCCATGTCGGGTTGACCACGATCGTGTTGCCATATTGGTCAAACCCGCTGACGTTGAACTGCTGACGCAGGCCGATATTCAGCTGAGCAGAGGCCGGGGTGAGACTAAGACTCGTCAGGGTCGGCTGTGCGCCGGTGGTAGCCGCCACCGCTACGCCAGGCTCGCTCTGATTACCCGCGGCATCGTAAGCGCTGATCTGGTAGCTGTAGCGGGTCGACGGGGTGAGCCCGCTGTCGCGGTAGCTGGTGGTGGCACTGCTGGCGATCTCAACGCCATCGCGGAACACCCGGTAGCCGATAACGCCGACGTTGTCACTCGCCGCCTGCCAGCTGAGTTCAATGGTGTCGGAGCCGGAGGGGATGGCGCTGAGTCCGGTCGGAATCTCAGGAGCCTCAGTGTCAGGTAGGTCGCTAACGCTGATGCCGACACTGGCGCTGACAGTCGCCCCCTGGTCGTCGGTTACGCTCAGGGTCGCAGTATAGCTGCCTGGAGTGGCGTAGCTGTGGAGCGGGTTGGCCTCGGTACTGCTGCTGCCATCACCGAACGCCCAGCTAAAATGCTGGATGGTGCCGTCAGGATCACTGGATCCGACACTGCTGAAACTTACCTCCAGCGGTGCAACACCGGCTGTCGGAGCGGCGCTGGCCACGGCACTCGGTGGCAGATTGCTGCTGTCGCTGCGCAGCACCAGATCGTCGATCAGTACCTCGGTCGTTTCGTTGGCCGCAGTCTTCTGGTTGTTGTAGCCGCCAATGATCAGTCGGTGACTGCCGCCGACAAGGCTACCCAGGCTCAGCGCCACCTGGCGCCAGCCGGTGGTCTCTTCGGCACCACCGTTGCCGTTGCCGCTAATTTGGTCGATGTAATCATTGGGCGAGACACCAACCAGTACCCCGTCGATGCTCACCAGCAGCTGGCTCTGCTCATCCTGCTCGTAGAATGGGCTCTGGCTCAGTCTGTAGCGAAAGCTGAGGCTCAGCTCACTCTGGCTGGTGAGTTCGAAGTCGCGCTGCCAACCGCCGGAGAGGCCGAAGATGTCATCACCGTCGATACCGCCGAGGGTGATCTGCAGG
>NZ_KQ557149.1:5684-24941 GCF_001443665.1 endosymbiont of Ridgeia piscesae
CCCCATCGATGCTCACCAGCACTTGACTGTATTCATCTCCCTCGTAAAAAGGACTCTGGCTCAGTTTGTAACGGAAGCTAAGACTCACCTCACTCTGGCTGGTGAGTTCGAAGTCGCGCTGCCAACCGCCGGAGAGGCCGAAGATGTCATCACCGTCGATACCGCCGAGGGTGATCTGCAGGGCACCGCCGCTGTAGCCGCCGGCACCGAGATAGCCGCCGTCGGCATAGGCCGGTGCGCCACTGCCGCGAAACGGGTCGTCTACATAGCTAAAACCGGCGCTGTCGCTATCGAAGCCGTTCTCGATCAGGGGGGCCAACTGATTGCCGGTGGTGGCGGCCACCACATCGCCGGGCTCACTTTCGTTGCCCGCGGCGTCGTAGGCGCTGACCCGGTAACTGTAGCGGGTCAGCGGGCTGAGTCCGGTATCACGGTAACTGGTGGTGGTACTGCTGGCGATCTCAACGCCATCGCGGAACACCCGGTAGCCGGTGACGCCAACATTGTCGCTCGCCGCCTGCCAACTGAGCTGGATGGTATCGGCGCCGGAGGGGATGGCGCTGACGCCAGCCGGGATTTCGGGCGCTGCGGTGTCAGACAGGCCGCTGACGTTGATAGTTATACTGGCGCTGCCGGTAGCGCCCTGATCGTCAGTCAGGGTTAGGGTGACAGTGTAGTTGCCTGCTGTGGCGTAGCTGTGGAGCGGATTAATCTCGGTGCTGCTGTTGCCATCACCGAACACCCAATGATAGCCAACGATGCGCCCGTCAGGGTCCATGGAGCCTTCGCTGCTGAACTGCACCTGTAGCGGCGCCACACCAGCTGTCGGGTCGGCGCCGGCCACTGCGCGTGGCGGAAGATTGCTGTTGCCGCTGCTTAGCAGCAGGTCGTCGATCAATACCTCGGTCGTTTCGTTGGCTGCGGTCTTCTGGTTGTTGTAGCCGCCGATGATCAGCCGATGGCGACCCGCCGCCAGGCCACCCAGGTTGAGTTCCACCTGACGCCAGCCGGTGGTCTCTTCGGCACCACCGTTGCCGTTGCCGCTAACCTGGTCGATGTAGTCATTGGGCGAGACACCAACCAATACCCCATCGATGCTCACCAGCACTTGACTGTATTCATCTCCCTCGTAAAAAGGACTCTGGCTCAGTTTGTAACGGAAGCTAAGACTCACCTCACTCAGGCCGGCAAGCTCAAACTCCTGCTGCCAGCCGCCGGAGAGGCCGAACAGGTCAATTGTGTCGCGCCCCCCCAAAGTGACTTGCAACGCGCCGCCACTATAACCGCCGACGCTGAGGTGGCTGCCGTCGGCATAGCCAGGGGCACTACTACCACGGAACGGATCGTCGACATAAGTGAAGCCGGCGCTGCCGTTATCAAATCCGTCTTCGACCAGCACCCCCGCACAGACACTGAAGCCTGAGAACAGCAAGATTGGAAGGAGTAGGATGGAAGTTATCCGTTTAAGAGGGTGGGCCTTTTCCATGTCAGTGCCGAGTTGATGTCGATAGGGATTTTATTTCTTACACAGAATTGTCACTGTTTTTCGTGGCTGATCAACGCCATTCTCCAACGCATCGACAAAGTGTGACATGGTTCTCATGCCCAGTTTGCCCCTTGATGCCGAATGCTTGCTGGCAGTTGACGCATCGTGATGGTGAGCAACCGGGGCAGCACATAAAATGCGCTTCGGGATCTCGGCAACCATCTCGCGTGATATCCCCCTCCCTGATACAGCTTTGCGTTTTTTCAATGTAAAGAAGCGTGAAAACAACAACAATCGCCAACACACAAAGGCCGTGGTGTTGTAAGCGTCTGATCTGGCGCTTATGCTTAGCGGCTTAAACAGACAGCTCATGATCTAATGAAAGAGTACGCCCTCATACTGGTCAGCACGGTGCTGGTAAACAACTTCGTGCTGGTGAAGTTCCTGGGGTTGTGTCCGTTTATGGGGGTCTCACGCAAGCTGGAGACCGCCACGGGGATGGGGCTGGCGACCACCTTTGTACTCACCCTCTCCTCCATCTGCAGCTACCTGGTCAACGAATATCTGCTGGCCCCGTTGGGGCTGGAGTTCATGCGCACCATCGCCTTCATCCTGGTGATCGCAGTGGTAGTGCAGTTCACCGAGATGGTGATGCACAAGACCAGCCCGATACTCTATCAGGTGCTGGGCATCTTTCTGCCACTGATCACCACCAACTGCGCTGTGTTGGGCGTCGCGCTGCTCAATGTCCAGGAGCAGCACAGCTTCGTCGAATCGGCACTCTACGGCTTTGGCGCTGCTGCCGGCTTCTCCCTGGTGTTGGTGCTGTTTGCCGGCATCCGCGAACGGGTGGCGGTATCCGACGTGCCGGAACCCTTCCAGGGCAACGCCATCGCCCTGATCACTGCCGGCCTGATGTCGATGGCGTTCATGGGCTTCTCCGGCCTGGTGGCGAATTAAGGATGACGCGGTGCTGATCGCCATTCTTGCCATGACCGGGCTTGCCGCCGCCTTCGGCTTGCTACTGGGTTACTCCAGTATCCGCTTCCATGTGGAGGGGGATCCGATCACCGACCAGATCGAGAAGCTGCTGCCACAGACCCAGTGCGGCCAGTGTGGCTACGCCGGTTGCCGCCCCTACGCCGAAGCGATCGCCAGCAGCGAGGCGGAGATCAACCTCTGCCCCCCCGGCGGCGAGACCACCATGGTCGCGCTGGCCGACCTGCTCGGGCGCGACCCAGTGCCGCTGGATGCCGAGTTAAACGCCGATAAGCCGCGCGCGGTCGCGCTGATCAAGGAGCAGGAGTGCATCGGCTGCACCCTCTGCATCCAGGCCTGCCCGGTGGATGCCATCCTCGGCGCCGCTAAACAGATGCATGTAGTGATCAGCGAAGAGTGTACTGGCTGCGAACTCTGCCTCGCACCCTGCCCGGTGGAGTGCATCGTCATGGAACCGATCGCGGAAGCGGCTGACAATTGGCACTGGCCCTTTCCCGACTACAACAACCCAGAAATCGCTGCGCAACCGCAGCCCCACTAGCCGTATGTACGTCGAATCATCCAAAGGAAAGGCGCGTCAGATCTGGCGTTTTCATGGCGGGCTGCACCTGCCAGACAACAAGGCTCAGTCACTCAGCACACCGCTGCGCCAGGCCGAGCTTCCCGATCTGTTGATTCTGCCGCTGCAACAGCATATCGGCAGCCCCGCGATCCCTCTGGTAAAAAAAGGCGAACGGGTACTCAAAGGGCAGAAGATCGCCGACAGTGATGAACCGGTCTGCGCGCCGATCCATGCGCCCACCTCAGGTGAAATACGCGGGATCAGCCAACAGCCGCTGCCCCACCCCTCCGGGCTGAGCGGCCCCTGTATCCTGCTCAAGCCGGATGGCAAAGATGAATGGGGCGAACTGCCGGAGCCGATCAGCGACTTTCGCACCGTCCCTGCGGAGACCCTGCGCCAACGGATTCACGAGTGCGGCATCGTCGGCATGGGCGGAGCGACCTTTCCCACAGCGGTGAAACTCGATCCCGGCAAGCCGATCAAGACCCTGATCATCAACGGCGCCGAGTGCGAACCCTACATCACCTGCGACGACCGGCTGATGCTCAACTTTCCCGACAAGGTGGTCGACGGCATCCGCATCCTGCAGTATCTGCTGGGGGCCGAAGAGTGCCTGATCGGCATCGAGGACAACAAACCCGAAGCGATCCTCGCCATGCGCCAGGCACTGCGCAATCAGGATACCGCGGAAGTGGTGCGCATCCCCACCCATTACCCCAGCGGCGGCGAGAAGCAGCTAATTCGCATTCTTACCGGCAAGGAGGTCCCCAGCGCCGGACTACCCGCCCAACTCGGCATCATCTGCCATAACGTCGGCACTGCTGCCGCCATCGCCGATGCGGTGCTTACCGGCCGACCTCTGATCTCCCGACTGGTCACGACCACCGGCGAAGGGGTCGCACAGCCCTGCAACCTGGAGGTGCTAATCGGCACCCCTGCAGGCGAGCTGATCGAGCAGGCTGGTGGCTACACCGATGCTGCCAGTGGACTCATCTATGGCGGCCCAATGATGGGTTTTCGGCTCAGTACCGACCAGATCCCAATCACCAAGGGGGGCAACTGTCTGCTGCTGCCCAGTGTCGCGGAGAGCCCACCCCCCGAGTCGGCGCGCGCCTGCATCCGCTGTAGCCGCTGCGCGGATGTCTGTCCGGTGCAACTGCTGCCGCAGCAGATGTATTGGTACGCCCGCGCCAAGGAACTGGAGAAGGCGCAGGACTACAATCTGTTCGACTGCATCGAGTGCGGTTGCTGTTCCCACGTCTGCCCCTCGCACATCCCGCTGGTCCACTACTTCCGCTATGCCAAGACCGAAAGCTGGGAGCAGGAGGAGGAGCGGCGGCGCTCTGAACACGCCAAGATGCGCCACGATTTTCGCCTCGCCCGCATGCAGCGGATGGAGGCAGAACGTAAGGCGCGGCTGCGCAAAAAGAAAGAGGACCTGGCGAAGAAACCAGCCAAGGGCAAAGCTGCGGCAAAGGATCCAAAAAAGGCCGCCATCGAGGCGGCGCAGAAACGTGTTGCTGCGAAAAAGGCCGCCAATAAAAACAGCCAAAAAAACACCGACCATCTGCAGCCCGCACAGCAGGCCCAGATCGATGCCGCCGAACAGCGCCGTCAGCAGGCAGAACCCGTGGAGGAGGCGCCACCGGCCAGCGGCGGCATCGAGAACGATCCAGAGCTGCAGGAGATCTTCAAACAGGAGACCAGCTCGCATTTCGCGACCATCAGCGGCTTCATCGAACAGACCCGTGCGGGGAACGATGCAGCACAGATCCCCGCCGAGATCCCCAGGGCTTTCCACACCATCTGTGGCAGTGCCCGGATGGTCGGTCTGATGCCCCTGGCCAGCCTCAACAAATCACTGGAGCTCTATACCGACAGCCTGGTGGAACAGCAGCAGGCGGCTGACAAGACTGCACTCGCATTGATGGAGGATGGGGTGGATACCGGCAAAGCACTGATCGCCTGGCTGTTCGACAAGAGTCAAGCTGAACCCACCATCGAGTCGCTGCTCTCCCGTATCGAGTCCGCCGGCCAGCGGCGCAGGCCCACAGCGCCTGAAAAACAGCCGACTACCGATATCCCGCCAGAGAGCAACTAGCCAATGCAGTTCCAGACTTTCAGCTCACCCCATAGCCCGCGCCCTAACCGAGTCGACCGGATTATGCTCCAGGTGGTTCTGGCTCTGCTGCCGGGCATCCTCGCGATGGTGATCTTTTTCGGCTGGGGTGTACTGATCAATAGCGTTATCGCCATCGCAAGCGCCCTGCTGTTCGAGGCGCTCGCGATGCGGCTGCGCAAGCGGCCGGTAACGCCGGCACTGATGGATCTGAGCGCTGTGGTCACGGCGATGCTGTTCGCCATTGCCGCGCCACCACTGTTGCCCTGGTGGCTGACAGTGATCGGCATGGCCTTCGCCATCATCCTGGTTAAGCAGCTCTACGGCGGCCTCGGCTATAATCCATTCAATCCGGCGATGGCCGCCTATGTGTTCCTGCTGATCTCCTATCCGGTGCAGATGACCACTTGGCTGCCGCCGGAGATGCTCAATACCCAGCCACTCAGCTTGCTGCAAACCGTTCAGGCGATATTTTTCAACAGCCTGCCAGAAGGACTCAGCTTCGACACCATCAGCAGCGCCACACCGCTGGACCAGATGCGCACCAGCCTGGATCAGAACCGGATGATCAGCGAGATCATGCAGAACCCTCTATGGGGGGATTTCGGCGGGCAAGGCTGGGAGTGGGTCGGCAACTGGTTCATCATGGGTGGGCTCTGGCTGATCTACAAGCGGGTCATCAGCTGGCATATTCCGCTCTCTTTGTTTGCGGGACTCTTCAGCCTTGCATTGCTCTTCTACCTGTTCGATCCAGAGAGCCACCCCTTCCCACTATTCCACATCTTCAGTGGTGGCGTGATACTCGGCGCCTTCTTCATCGCCACTGATCCTGTCACCGCCTGTACCACCAGGCGCGGTCAGATCATCTATGGCGCCCTGATCGGCATGTTGGTCTATGTGATTCGCACCTGGGGCGGCTACCCTGATGCGGTTGCCTTCGCCGTGCTCCTGCTAAATATGGCTGTCCCCACTATCGATCACTATACCCAGCCACGCACCTTTGGACACGGAGGTGCCCGTTGACCAAGCACCCTGTTGTAATTGCTGGCTTTGTGCTTGCTATGTTTGCAGTGGCTGGCACGGCATTGGTCAGCTTCACCCACCAGGCAACCAAGGCACGCATTGCCAGTAATGAGCGCCAGGCGCTACTGCGAAGTCTCACGACGCTAGTCCCGGCGGCGAGTATCGACAACGACATCATCTCCGATGTCATGACGGTCAGCGACCCGGAACTCCTGGGCTCTGAAAACACGACTGTCTACCGCGGGCGGTCTGGCGGCCAACCGGTGGCGGTGGTGCTGACGCCGGTGGTGCCGAACGGCTACAGCGGCCCGATCAAGCTGCTGGTGGCGGTGCGCTACGACGGCACCCTGGGCGGTGTACGGATCATCTCCCACAAAGAGACACCCGGCTTGGGCGATAAGATCGAGGAGAGCCGCTCTGACTGGATCTATAGCTTCACCGGCAAATCATTAAACAACCCGCCCAAAGCGCAGTGGGGAGTGAAGAAGGATGGTGGCGTATTCGACCAGTTTACCGGCGCCACCATCACGCCACGCTCGATCGTGGCTGCGGTAAAAAAGAGCCTGCTCTATGTCCAACAGCATCAGCAGCAGCTCTATGACCGCACGCCGTTACAGGAGGCCACTCCAGGAGAAAATAACGATGGCTAGTGCGAGTTACGCAAGAATCATCAAGGATGGTCTGTGGAGCAACAACCAAGCGCTGGTGGCCCTGCTCGGGCTCTGCCCGCTGCTCGCTGTCACCAATACTGCGATCAATGGCCTGGGGCTGGGCATCGCCACCACCGTGGTGCTGGTCGCCTCCAATGTCACCGTTTCACTGATTCGCAATCTGGTGAGGAACGAGGTGCGACTGCCAGTGTTTGTGATGGTCATCGCCTCCTTTGTCACCGCTATCGAGCTGGGCATGAATGCCTATTTCCATGAGCTGCACAAGATTCTTGGCATTTTTATCCCGCTGATTGTCACCAACTGCGCCATTATCGGCCGCGCTGAAGCGTTTGCCTCGAAAAACAACCTGCAGCGTTCACTGGTGGATGGCCTGAGTATCGGTATCGGCTTTACCCTGGTGCTGCTGACTCTGGGCGGACTGCGAGAACTGATCGGCCAGGGCACACTATTCTCCCAGGCGCACCTCATGTTCGGCAGTGGAGCGGAAGCGCTAACCCTCACCCTGGGAGAGGGATATCACGGTATGTTGCTGGCGATCCTTCCACCCGGCGCATTCATCGGCTTGGGACTGCTGATTGCCATCAAGAGCGTGATCGACAAGCGATTGCAGCAGCGTGTCCTTGCAAAATCAAGCCACTTGGCGAACTCGGAAACGGCCACCTGAGTGTGCGCACGCCAAGAATCTTCACCTCGCAACCACTGCAGACAGGCCATCATATTCAGCTGGAGGCCGAGCCCTCCCACCATCTGCTCAAAGTACTGCGACTCCGCAGCGGGGCGCAGTTGCGTCTGTTTAATGGGGATGGTCGCGAGTTTTCCGCCAGCCTGATCAGCAGCGACCGCAATCGGGTCGAGGTTGAACTGCATCAGTGCCTGCGGAAAGAGGCAAAGGATTCCCTGCCGATTACACTGGCAATCGGCATCTCACGTGGGGAGCGTATGGATTTTGCTTTGCAGAAGTCAGTAGAGCTTGGGGTGAGTGCCATTGTTCCACTGGTAACGGAACGCTGTGTGGTGCGCCTTGATCCACGACGCCAACAGAAACGGATGACTCACTGGCAGAAGATTGTAATCAGCGCCTGCGAGCAGTCCGGACGCTGTCGCGTCCCACAGCTGGAACAACCAGGCCGGTTTGACGAGATGTTGCAGCAGCTGCCCGCCACAATGCGGCTTATGCTCGACCATCGAGCCTCGGAAAGCCTGCATGACCTCTCTTCAAGGCCGGACGCAATCGTCCTGCTGGTGGGGCCTGAAGGGGGACTCAGCCCGGAAGAACGTCGCCTAGCGCAACAGGCGGGATTCAAAGGAGTGAGGCTGGGGCCCAGAGTGCTGCGGACAGAGACCGCGCCACTGGCCGCCCTCGCAGCCATCCAGACCCTGTGGGGGGACTTTATGACCTGAATCGGATCACTTCGTTTCGAACGCTTCAAGCAGCATGAACTCCACTTCGTCCAGGTCGGGGATCATCGCCGTCTCACCATTCACCAATACCGACTTCTGCACCACCGGGCTGATCTCACCATCGCTTTCGCTCGGCATGATGTTCTCGGTGGTGATGCGCACCAGACTGGGCACAGACTGACAGACAATTCCAAAACAGGGGAGCGAAGTATCTCCATTGAGTGTGTGGACAACTGCGATACGTCCCCGGTTGCCGGGCTCCCTGATCCACTCCTCTTCCAGCATCCCTTCAAAGGCGATCAGCGGAATCTTGATCCTGCGCCACTCGACAATGCCCCGCAGCCAGGCCGGAGCATCGTCCAGAGGCTCAGCTTGCTGGTAGGCAGCAACCTCCGCCACTGCGGCATTTGGCAGCAACAACCGCCCCGACACCAACGGAATTAGGACACTCCGAACCTCGCCTGCGATCGCTTCACTCATGTCTCAGATTCCGCCAACACGTCTTTAATATTCTCAAGCAGTTCCGCCTCTTGATAAGGCTTGCCGAGACAGCGCCTGACACCAAGAGCAAAGGCACGTTTGCGATGTTTTTCACCAACACGCGACGAAATCATGATGATTGGCAGTCCATAATACTCGACGGAATTATGGACATGCCGTGCCAATTCGAAACCATCCATGCGCGGCATCTCGATATCCAGCAACATGATATCCGGAATCTGTTCCTGGAGCAGCGCTACCGCATCCACACCATCTTTTGCTGTCACCACATCCATATCGTGACGTTCCAACAATCGGCTGGTAACCTTGCGCACAGTGATCGAGTCGTCCACCACCATCACCCGCACACGACGTTCCTCTTCCCGTTTGGCAGCCTTCCTTCCCTCTTCAACCTGCTCCTGCAGGTGCGCAGTGCCCAGACGCACCAGTGCGCCGACATCGAGGATCAGGGCGACACGGCCATCGGCCAGGATCGTACCACCAGTGATCCAGGGCACACTGCTGACCTGCTTGCCAACCGATTTCACCACGATCTGGCGGGTGCCGAGCAACTCATCGATACGCAAGGCAACGCGGCGTTCTCCGGACTGGACCAGTAGCAGGGGGATCCACTTTTCAGTCTCGTGGGGCAGACTGTCACTTAAGCCCAACATGCTGCCCAGATAGAAATTTTTATAGGTGCGTCCGGCGTAGGAGAAACCCTCCTCCTCGCCCGACTCACAGGCAATCAGTTTGCTGCGGCTGATCCGGACCACACCCTCGACGCTGCCATGGGGAATGGCAAATACATCATCGCCTACGCGCATCAGCAAGGCGTCAGTGATCGCCAGGGTCAGCGGCAGACGAATGGTAAAACTGGTGCCGCGTCCCGGCTGGGAGTCGATATCGAGTGAACCACCTAGCTGTTTCACCTCGGAGGAGACCACATCGAGCCCCACGCCACGTCCAGCGATCTGGGTAACCTCGCTAGCAGTGCTAAAGCCCGGCATCAAGACACACTGCATCAGATCGTCATCTTCGACCTGGGCGTTTGGATCGATCAGATTCTGCGCAATTGCTTTCTCGCGAATCGCATTGATATCGAGACCGTTGCCGTCATCCGAAAGCGTTAGCACAATATCTGTCGCTTCACGGGTCATATAGAGGGAGATCCGCCCAGCCTCATCCTTCTCGGCAAAACGACGCGCCTCAGGCTTTTCAATACCGTGTGACACGGCATTTCGCAGCAGATGCTCAAGCGCCGGGATCATTCGGTTAAGAATGGTACGGTCCATCTCGCCATCTGTACCGTAGGTCTCCAAGTTGGCCTTTTTGCCAAGCTGATCTGCTGTCTGACGCACCACGCGCTGCAACCGCGGCACCAGCTGCTGAAACGGCACCATACGGGTGCGCAGCAAGCCATCTTGCAGGTCGGTGGAAATTCGCGACTGCTGCAGCAGCAGAGTATCGGTCTCCCGCTGCAGATCGGCCAGCAATCCATTGATGCTGCCCAAGTCGTTAACTGTCTCCATCAGTGCCCGTGAGAGCTGTTGCATGGTGGAAAAGCGATCGAGCTCAAGCGGGTCGAACTCCGCCCGATTCTTGTCATCTTGCCCATAGTCGCGATCCCAACGATAGAGAATCTGGGCCTCGGTCTCGATCTCCAGCTTGCGCAACTGATCGAAAAGACGGGTAATGGTTTGCTCCAGCTCCGCAAGGTTGAAGCCGAGCACACCGTTCTGCTGCTCCAGACGCGCCCGGTAGATGCTGATCTCACCCGCATTGTTTACCAGCCGGTCCAGCAGCGTGGCACTGACACGCACCTGGTCACGGGCAGGTCGAAATGCCGTCCCCTGCGGCAGATTTTCCTGCGCGGGCGCGGGTGGTTGCTGTGGTTGCTTGGGAAAACGGATAATCCGCTTCAGCGCTTCAGATTCCCCCGGCTCAGGTTCAGGCTCCACTTCCGGTTCAAGCGCAGACTCCGCTCCCTCAGTCTCCGCTGTTTCCTCAGACTGAGTCACCTCCTCCGCAAGATCTGCTGTCAGGCCGGCATCCAGCATCGCAAAGTCACTGTCGGCCTCGAATTCATCGATGGAACTGGGCGCCAGCAAACTATCTGTCGACTCAGCGGCAAATGACGAAATCTCCGCGCTGGCCTCTTTTGAACCAAGGATCGACTCCAGCTGTTTGACCAGCTTGCCAGCACGGGAAAGGGCACCACCGGTTGCGACCTCGTCGATCTGGTGCGCAATACGGTCGATCGCCTGTCGGGTCAGCTCGAGCAATCTTCCAGTTATCAGAACATTTTTATCGGCAATCTTTGAGAACAGAGACTCGAGCGCATGACTCAGATCACCGACTGGTAGGATCCCTGAAAGGCGCGCGCTGCCTTTCAGGGTATGCAGAATGCGCTGGATAGCGTCGATGGCCGACTCATCGGACTGGTTATCCATCCAATGCTGATAGCTCGATTCTATCTGCTCCAGCAGCTCTTTCGCCTCTTCGACGAAAACTTCGACCAACTCTGGGTCTTCTGCGACGGCAAACATGCCATCCTCTTCGACCTGGCTCAGCGCCTCCTCTTCGACCTGGCTCAGCGCCTCCTCTTCGACCCGCTCAATCAGCGCCGAGTCGGCCTCATCACCGGCTGTGATAAACAGTTCTTCCGCCTCTTCGTCAGGCAACTTCTCGAACTCTTCAGCTGAGATGGGCTCGGCTCCGGCTTCGGCTTCGGCTTCGGCTTCGGCTTCGGCTTCGGCTTCGGCTTCGGCTTCGGCTTCCAGAAGAGCCTCTTCTACCGCCGCTTCCACGGCAAGCCTTGCCGAATCAGGCTCCTGAATGCTTGCCTCGATTTCAACCGGTTCGTCTAGAGGAAGCTCTTCAACGTCGATCGTCTCATCTTCCAGAGGCGCCAGCTCGATCTCTTCACTGGATGACTCAAACAGATCGAACGATTCCACCGAACTTGGCTCTTCTAGCACCTCGCCCTGAGCTTCCGCCAACTCCCTTGCGGTTTCGCCCTCTGCGATTTCAGGCGTGCTCTTTGCTGCGGCGCTGGAGCGGCCATCAATCAAGGCGAAAGCCTGCTCCATGACCGCAACCACATTCAGATCGGGCAAAACCGAGCGTTCCTGGCAGTCGATCAGCACCGGCAACATCTGTTCGACATCGGCCAGAATGGAGAGTACTTCAGGTGTAACTTCGATGGTCTCGTCGATGATCCGGTTGAGCATATTCTCGACCGACCAGGCGAGCTCACCGATCATCTTGGCGCCAACCAGACGACCGCTTCCCTTCAATGTATGGAAGGAGCGGCGGATGGTAATCAGGGCATCCTTATCGTCAAAATTCCGACGCCAGCGCGGCAGATTTTCCTGGACCACCTCCAACTCTTCCCGTGCCTCTTCGACAAAGATCTCGAGGATCTCCGGGTCGATCTCTTCCAGCGCGGGCTTTTCCGCAGAGGGAATAATCTCGCGCGCCTTTTCCTCCTCTGTCAAAGGCGCATACAATCCTTCCGAATCGCGCTCCTCCTCTACAGGCCCTTCCTCAACCGCTTCCGCCTCTTCCTTCTGCTCCAGCTCAAACAACTCCTCAGGCTGAGATTGGGTTTCGCGTACGCTAGCAATTTCAACCACCGGGGCGGGAACGGGCTCCTCCTCCGGCATGCCCGGCACTTCTTGCACCAGCCCAGAGAGCGCAGTCCGCGCTATCTCTATGATCTCTTTGCGATCGCCCACACCGTCGACCAAGGCTTCGAGGAAGTATTCGATGCTGCTGATCACGTCCGCCAGTGAGTTCAACTGCTGCCGGCCTGGAATCTGATGCCCCTGGATCAGATTTTTATGAATGAATTCAGTGGTGCGTCGCGCAATCTCTGCCGGTTCGGAAAAATCGAGCAGTTTTAGGGCGCCATAGACACGGGTGAATTGTCCAAAGACCTCTTCGAGAACCGCTGGATCATTGTCAGTTTCGGTGTAACTGACAATTGCCTCTTTTGCCTTGGCAATATCGATCTTGGCCTCTTTGACCGTCTGTTTGACCTGGCCTTCAAATTCACCGACTGGCAGCGTTTGCCCCCAGTTACTGCTTGAAGCCTCTACATCTTCAATCAGTTGCTGGCCGCTGTGGATGCCACTCAGCGAGGACTCCACAAACAGGATATCGCCGGCCATCTCCATCAATTCGAACTCTTCCGGCTTGGAGGAGCGTTTGGCAAACGACTCGAGCTTTTCAGCCTGACGAATCAGCCGGGACCGCAATGCGCCCTGGCCGATCATTCCCAGGGTATCGGCCAAGCGCTGCATCGGCACCTGAAGGCGATCGAGTGTGCTGGGGTCTGCCTGCTCACCACGCATGAACAAGTCGAGGATATCTTTGACCTGTGTTAGCTCAGCGTAGATCGCCTCTCGCACCGAGTGGACCAGTTCGGCATTGGTACCGGTGAGGCTCTCCCGCCCCTTCGCCAGTGCCGATTCACTCGGCAACACGCCGCTCAGATTATAGGCCTCTTTTACCGCAAGCAGATGTGGATGTTGTGATTCAGCCCGCCCCACATAGTAGAGGAGGTTTTTGATCAGTTCGTGGGGGGGATCATCGACCAGTGCACGCTCACCCTGATCGATGATCAGCCTCAACTCGCGATCCAGCTTTCCTAGCAGTTGCTTGACTGCTACACCACCCTGGATGCTGCCCTCGATCAAACCCTGGATGACGGCTCCAGCCACCCACATCAGGCGATGCACTTGTTCGGTACCAGCCCCCCGCTCGAGCTCTTTGGCTACATCAAGCAGGTAACTCCATCCCTTTTCCAGGTTGAGTTTGCGATACCAGTTGAGCAACCCAAGATGGTATTTTTGGCGTACACGACGCACCAAGTCAGGGAGCTCGTCGTTCGGCTCTCCTGTAATGCGATCAGGTACCGCAACATTTTCCAGATCAGGATTGAAGAGTGCCGCTTCAGAGAGCAGGGGGGCATCACGCACGGCACGCAGGTCATTCAACAGGGGCAGCACGATGAGTGGGACATCTTCATCACCTGCCTGCAGCTTTTCCAGATAGTCCGGCAGCTGGATCAGTGCCAGCATCAGCGCTTCAGCAGCATCCTCATGCTGACGCACCTTTCTCTTGAACATGGCGCGGGCAACCTGCTCCATCTCTTCTGCCAGCATTGCAGGGCCATAGGCCTCCACCATCTGCAAGACGCCGGCAACTTGATGGAGGCTCTCGGCACACAGCTGAAGCGATGCACCACTGCCAGCATCATCAACCTGCTCCTCCAACGCCCGACGGGCCTGACCGATCGTTGCATCGATCTCGTCTTTTACCCAGTTCAGCGCGCCGAAGTCACGGACATTGGTCATTCGCGTTCCTCACACTTCCATCACGAGCGATAGCGAAACTTGCTTGGAGCTAACAGCTAACAGCTAACTGCACTCAGTTTCGCGACGAGTCATCATCGCTCCATCAAGGCAAACGGAAACCGGCTACAGACTTCTGCAGCTCGTCTGACAAGTCGGCCAGCGCACCGATCGATGCCGCGGTTTGGCTAGTACCATCGGAGGTCTGCGTGGTGATCTCCTGGATCACGTTCATGGTGGCGTTTACACCTACTGCAGCTTCCGACTGTGCCTTGGCAGACTCCGCAATCTTACCGGTAAGGTCAGAGATATATTGAGATACACTTTCGATCTCCATCAGAGCCTCACCGGCATCCTCTGCCAACTTCGCTCCTCTCACCACACCCGAAGTACTGGCTTCCATCGAGGTAACAGCCTCGTTGGTATCTGCCTAAATGGTTTTAACCAGTGCCTCAATCTGCTTTGTTGCGTTAATCGAACGTTCTGCAAGACGCTGGACCTCGTCCGCAACCACCGCAAAACCACGACCCGCTTCACCGGCCATGGCTGCCTGCATGGCGGCGTTCAGTGCGAGGATGTTGGTCTGATCCGCGATATCGTCGATCAGCTCCACGATATCACCGATTTCCTGAGAGCTCTCACCAAGACGCTTGATTCGCTTAGAGGTCTCCTGAATCTGTTCGCGAATCGCATCCATGCCCTGGATGGTATTACGTACGGTCTCGGCTCCGTTGCTTGCAATATCCACCGAGCGGAGGGCAACCTCTGCCGATTCGGCTGCATCATTCGACATCTGATCGATTGCTAAGGACATCGATTTGATGGCGTCATTGGCATCGGTTATCTGCTCCGCCTGATGGACACTTGCCTCGGCCAGGTGCATGGCCGTAGCACGGGTCTCCTGGGTTGAGCTGGATACCTGCTCCGCGGTCTGGTTGATGGTGGTTACCAGCTCGCGCAACGCCTCGATTGCGTAGTTGATCGAGTCGGCGATCGCACCGGTAATATCCTCGGTTACACTGGCCGTTACCGTCAGGTCACCATCAGCCAGATCACCCATCTCGTCGAGTAGACGCAGAATAGCCCGTTGGTTGCTCTCGTTTTGCTCCTTACTCGCCTCTTCCCGACGGCGTGCATCCAGTACCAACCGAAAACCAAGGACGATCAGGAAGGCCGCCGCTAAGCCACCAAAGGCAGCCACCATACCGGGGCCCGCCTTGACACCGAGAATCTCGATACGCCCAGGAGACTCGCCATACACCTTAATCAGGTTTTCGGTTGCCTCACTGGTTCTGTCCGAAATCTCATTCATGCTTGAAGCGGCTTCCAAGGCGGGCAACACTGCTGGAATATTTTCGATAATCTCATCAGCATGGTCACTCACCGTCCCAAACAGTGTGGCAATATCCCTCAACCGCTGCTCTGCGACTGGATCAGCAACCTTAGCAACCCCCAGATCAGGATCGCCCTCAAGAAGGCCATCGAGTACACGGCCGAACCGATCCGCATCCCGTGTAAATTGGTCGATCGCCGCTGCCGTTTGCTGCCCACCAGCCAGCACCAAGCTCACCTTCGCCTGGATACGTTCAGCCAACATCCGCTGCTCGGAAGCGATAAAGATCTGCTGCGGAGATGCATTTTTCTCGATCAACACCTGCGCAACCTCTTCCGAGAGTTCCTGCAATTGGGGAACAAATTCAGAGATCACACCGATGAACTCGCCGATCGCCAAAATTGGCTCTTGTGCGGCTAGGATTTCGTCCGCATTCTGGCGCAGTTCCAGCCAGGCATTTTCCACCTTTCGCAAAGGAAGCATGACCTCCACCGGTGACCCCGGCAGGTCGTCGGCCTCTGAGCCATTTTTCAACTCAGTCATTACGGTTTCGAACTGGTCACGGGCTGATCGCAGAGGTGCAAATGCCTGGCGATCGCCCCGTGCAGCAGAGATCGCAAATTTAGCGATCCGCTGCGCCAACACTCGCTGCTCAGCTGTGCGCAACAGATACTGTTCCTCATAACTTTCCTGCTGCGTCGTATGGATAAACGTCACAAGCCCCAAAAATACAGAAGCAATCAGGAGCACAGTTAACACCGTCAAGGCCCTTTTCGACGGCAAGCCTCCGCCCACACCTCTTACCTTCATTGCCATGTCTCCTGAAAGCTCATATATGCCCGTAAATCAATTAATGTCTAAACCGTTTAATTCTATCTGGCCGCAACCTGGAATGCCGGATCATCCGCCAAACTGGAGAGACTAAAAACCGGCAGGGTCTTCCCCTCTTGACGAAATCCGAACTGGACATAACTACTCAGATTCTCGCCAATTCCGCGGACCTCAATCAGATCCTCTTCCGAAAAATGGCGCATACCAACCATCTCCCCAACCAACACGCCGGTAGTCATCTGCGGGCCACTGAAGACCAACACCCGGCTTCTTCTGCCCCGAGCGGTCCTCTCTCCGGTAAGAAACGACTGTAAATCAACAATGGGAACCAGGTTTCCGCGAATATTCGCCAGCCCCAACATCCACGACTTAGTGCCGGGCACAGTGGTGAGCGTTGAAGGAAAATTAAGAATTTCTCTGATCTCAGAAAGCGGAGCAACCATGCTCAGTTTACCGAGGGAAAACAACACGCCTTCCCAAGCAGACTGCACCTTGTCTTGTTGTGGCAGGGCCAACGTATTCCCATGGCTACGTTGTTCAATCACCTGCAATAACTGGACAAGCTCCTCCGGTGTATCCAACTGCCAGTTAACCATAGTCTTTAGGGAGCCTCTGAACGAATCATGGACGGCAGTCTTGCGGTCGAAATTCCCCGCTGCTGCGTCGTACCCCAAGGGCATTTCCCGCGGGGCAAAATCTAGACAATAGGCCAGCTATTACGCCATACGGAGATGTGCAAGTGCCGCGTCGATAGGGTGTCGCTAAGCGACCCTGAGATTTCTGTCTTACAGCGAAAAATTTAGCCTCACAATTCTGCCCGCCCAGATTCATTCAGAGGCCCCTTAGCGATCAAGCACATTGCGAATCTTTGTGATCAACTCTGCAGGTGCAACTGGTTTCACCAGATAATCAGTGGCTCCCTGCCTCATCCCCCAGCTTTTATCTGTCTCCTGATCCTTGGTCGTTACCATGATGACAGGAATCGCTGAAGTGCTCTGATCCTTACTTAATTGTCGTGTTGCCTGGAAACCATTCAGGACCGGCATTACCACATCCATCAAGATCAAGGAAGGACGGATACGCTTGGCCATCGCAACGCCTTCCTGACCATCATTCGCCACTTCAGTGCGGTAACCGTGCTTCTCGAGGATCTTCTTCAAAACATGGACTTCGGTAGGAGAATCGTCAACGATCAGAACCGTCACCCCACCCGAAGATACTGCTTCGCGGTTCACATCCGAGCTCTCGTCTGTCCCTTTGCGAAAAAATCTCTTAATCATGGGTCTTGTGCGCCAGATAGCCATCAACAAACAAACCGCACGAGATGCGGCATAATCACCTACTTCTCACCTACCCCTGCCGAAAACATCCAAGCAATCAGGCCGCTTTATTTGCATAGCGCCTAATGGCACCCAGCAACTCATCTTTGGTAAACGGCTTTGTCAAATACTGCTCAGAACCGACGATGCGTCCTCGCGCCCGGTCAAACAACCCATCCTTACTCGATAGCATGATGACCGGGATATTCTTATATACTTCGTTATGTTTGATTAATGCACAGGTCTGATATCCATCAAGCCTTGGCATCATGATATCAACAAAAATAACATCGGGGTGATGATCCGCGATCAAAGCAAGCGCATCGAAGCCATCAACCGCTGTCATGACCTCGCATCCCACTTTTTTTAGAAGACTCTCAGCAGTGCGTCGAATGGTCTTGCTATCGTCAATAACCATTACTTTTACACCTGAGATATCCGTCTCCGTATCTTCAGCACTCACCGTACAATCCTCACTTGCAGTGCCCTAGAAGTGGACTTGTGACAATCTATTTCTGCGGGACAACAACTGTCAATCCCCACAACTGCCACATCTGCATACCACCTCGATAATAGTAGATTTTATCAGCCGGATAACCGACTCCAAGCAACCCCTTAATGGCTCTGGGAGACTGCCCACAGGCGGGACCATTACACCAGACGATCAAATCCTTAGCATTGCTAAAATCCCACTTTTCGGTCTTCAGCTTACCGTCAAAAAAACCCACCTTTTCCATCTTCTGGGTAAAGAAACCAACATTACCGCGCCGTTTCACACCAAATCTCTGCAACGCTTCAATCATCTCCTGATTTTCAGCATCCCCAGAAAGCACAGTGAACGGTATGTTTATCGACCCTGGAATAGTACCCCGCCTGAACCATTGTGAAGTACGAGCATCAATAAGCAACCCCTTGCCGTCTCTCAGTTCATTTTCCATGAACTCAAAGACCTCAACCTCACCAACAGTCTTCACGCGAGGATCAACTTCAATGGGGTGGATACAGAATGGCGGACATTTTCGTGCAGTCTTTGCAAAGTAGCCCTTGAGCACATAGTCAGGATCCTGCACTCGTTGCACTTTGATAGAGCGCCCATCATGCATTACGTGCAGATAGAGCTTGTCAGCGGTCAGACTGATCTTGCCACCTTTACCAACTTCGAGTTCAGCAGCGGAAACGGACCAAGCAGACAAATAGACAAGGCCAGAAAAAAGTGCTCTGACAAAGAGAGATTTCATGCTTTTCCTCAGAATCCAATTATTCGTTATCAGGACAGACTTCGCTGGATAAAACATAGCTTTGCAACGCAAATCCTCACCGCTTCAGGAATCGGTCCATGATCTTCTTTCGAATATCACTGATTGCAGCACCATCCCTGTAATCTTGAAATACCTCCTCCTGGCTCGCCGGGGGGAGTTTCATGTAGAAAGTGTAACTCCCCACATATCGAGACTTAAGGTCAGCCTCAAACTCCTCCTGACTTGCTCCTTCGATCGCCACCTCGGAAGCAGCGTTCTCTCCTACGGCATCAGGTTTTGCCCGGTCCAACTTCTCCGCTTCCAGTGAAATTTCAGAGAGGTATTAATCGTTCCGAAAGTATTGGCAGTGTATACTGCTTTCCATGGCTACGATAAAAGAACAGCGTGATCAGAAAAGGAAAGATGTAGTGGAGG
>NZ_KQ557150.1:0-23769 GCF_001443665.1 endosymbiont of Ridgeia piscesae
TCCACTACATCTTTCCTTTTCTGATCACGCTGTTCTTTTATCGTAGCCATGGAAAGCAGTATACACTGCCAATACTTTCGGAACGATTAATAGCTCCCGCAAGTACGGTTCCTCTGAGAAGTGGACCCGCTCCACCCCGGCAAAAGGGCCTGAACGAAAACCGCGCTTTGTCTGCGCGTCCTCCGCCGGCTCGCCCTTGTCGAATTCAGAGTAGGCGGTAGAGAACCTGTCGACCCCGAGAAAGAACCGGCCGGGCTGAGGCGATCGTAACAGCACTCCAGGGTCTGTTGAATGGCGACGGTGGGGTTGTGGGTCAGTGAGGCGCGATCGACGATCAGGGCGAAGGGCCCCGGCCAGGAGATCTCACGAGTACAATCGCCGCAGACAATCGTCTCAGCATACTCAGGAAAACGTTCCCGCAACCACTCGACCGCCATCGCACTCCCCTCGATACCGTACTAGCTCAGCCCCTGCTGCGGGAACAGACTGATATTGGCACCCGCCCAGGTACCCAGCTCCAGCACATTCGGATTGAGTATGCATCTGGCGCAGTGGCGATGATAGAGAGACCAGATCTGACCAGGGCCAGATACTATGTTGATGGCCGGTGGCGCAGGCCTGCCTCCACTCATCTGAAAATATCATTTTAGGCTTCCCTGACACCGCTCCCGATAGTAACCGGCCTTCACCTGCATCGGATTACCATAGACCAGAGAGTAGGGGGGGATGGTCACCCCATCCACTACGCTGTCTGCGGCAACAACCGAGTGGTGGCCAATCATCGCCCCGCCCTTGATCACAGTGTGAGAACCGATGAACACATTGTTTTCGATGATGATATCCCGCCGCTCCACCTCATCTGAGATACCGATGCAGCGCTTGTGAGAGTCGACACAATTGATCGCCACGAAGGAAGCGATGTCGCAATCGTCACCGATCACCAGCCGCGCCCCGGTGGCGTTGATCTCCGACATCCCCCCCACTGAGACATTCTTGCCCAGTTCCGGCTCGCCATTGATCCAGACCAGTGGGTGGAAGGGATTCTTCTTGAACTGGATGAAGCGGATAAACAGATTGCCGAACTCCGCCAGGTTCATGGTTGCTCCTCGCCACAAAAGTTATGCTGTTCACCAATGCTCAAATTGAAAATGGAAACACAGAAGACGTAGACGTTCCATGGCGGGCTTCAGACCCCGGTCTCGGCCAACATCAAAGCATCCCCGGCGCGCCGTTTCTGCACCTGCGCCTCGATCAGCCGCTCCACCTCATCGCAGGGAAACTCAGCCACATCGCGCTGCTGCCACTTGTCGCGGGCCAGCTCGACGTAGGGTTCGATCAGCCGCCAGTCGTCACCAGGGAAGCTCTTGCGAGTGTTGTCCATGCGGAAGTTGAGCCCGGCGATCCAGTAGATCGGCGACTGCATCAGTTTCAGTCTGCCCCACCCCTCCATGCTGGCGGGCGGCTCGAAGCGCGGATAGCCGTCGACCCCGGCCAGCGCATCCTCATACATCGGCGAGCCGGGATAGGGAGCGTAGTTGTAGATCGAGACCCGCGCATCCGGATCGGTATCGACAATCCAGTCGATCAGGTCGAGGGTATCGCGCAGCATCGCCGGGGTCTCGCGCGGCATGTTGGCGATGAAGCTGTACATGATCGAGACCCCGGAGCCGCGCACATTCTGTGCCGCCTCACGGATCGCCTTCACGCCATGCCCCTTGCGGATCACCTTGCGCAGGAAGTGGTCGTTGCCCGATTCGCAACCGATCTCGATGGAGAAGCAGCTGGCCTCCACCAGCGCCTCCACCATCTCCGGCGACAGGTAGGGGGCGCGGATATTGCCGTCCCAGCGCACCCCCAAGTCGCGCATCAGCCGGCCTATCTCCTGGATGCGTCTGACCCGGTCCATACGCACGTTCCTGCCCTCGTCATCCTTCCAGACACCGAAGCCGATATTCGGGTCACTGAAGGAGATCTCGTCGAAGCCCACATCGTGGTGGATGATCTTCAGTTCCCGCTCCAGTTCGTCGATCGGTTTCGGCTTCCAGGGCGAGGTGAGGGCGCAGAAGGTGCAGGGGAAGGGACAGCCTCGCGAGGTAAAATACTGCATGTCACCGCGCGCAAACATGTGTTTGGTGCGTTCGTTGTAGGGAAAGAGGTGTTCGCCGTAGACCCGCTCCCGCCAGACCTTGTCGACAAACGGCTCGCTCAGGCACTGCTCCGGCAGGATACGGGCATGGTGGCCACCGACCCCGGTGATGATGCCCGGCTTGAGGCGCTTGGCGTGTTTCAGGATGCGTGCCGCCTGGCCGGTCTGGTAGCCGGTGAAGCAGCTGACGCCAATCTCGTCCGCCTCGCCGATCAGCTCGTCGAGCAGCTCCGGTGGATCGTAGCGTGCGTCAAAATAGGCGACCCGCTTACCCTGGGACTCAAGCAGCGCGCCAGGATAAAGGATGGAGAGCGGCGTCAGATTGACGGGTGAATCTTTGGTGGCCTTGGGGTAGACCAGCAGCATGTCGATCTTGGCCATTCAGTCGCCTCTCTCCACCAGCCAGCTCAGTTCAATCAACCCAGTTGCCCTCCCGGTCAGACCAGTGAATCAACTCACCGGCGGCGATGGTGCGGGTCGCCCGGTGGCCAAAAAATGCATCCATATGGTTCGGTTTCAGGCCACTACCCGGACGCCGGACACCCAGATTCTCAGGCGAGAAGGGCTCATTCTTGGAAATATCACGGATCGCTACCACGCTGCGACGAAACTCATCGCGGTGCTTACGTTCCACCGCAGTCGGCTCCACCGCTTCACTGCCGAGCATCCGATGGGCCTGGCGGATTGCCTCAACCCACTGCTGCAGCTCACCGATATCCGCCGAGAACCAGTGGTCCGGCCCTGGCAGGTCGTGATCGAGGGTGAAGTGTTTCTCGAACACCCGCGCGCCGAATGCCACCGCCAGCACCGCCCCCAACACCCCCTGGGTGTGGTCCGAGTAACCCAGGATCAGCTCAGGGTATTCACGCCGCAGGCTAGTCAGCTTGCGCAGGTTGGCGTCTTCTGGCGGCACCGGGTATTGGGAAACGCAGTGCAGCAATACTGTCGGGTGGCCCTTGAACGTGCCGATGGCCCGCAGCGCCTGCTCCACCTCGTCCAGGTCGGCCATACCGGCGGAGACGATCATCGGCAGGCCGGTGGCCGCATAGTCACGCAGCTGCGGCAGATTGGTAAAATCGTCGGAACCGACTTTGATCGCCGGGATCTCCAGCTCCAGCAGCAGATCCAGATCGCTGCGGTTCTGCGGCGTGGAGAGGAAGATGATTCCCTCTTCGTCGCAACAGTCGCAGATCTGCCGCCACTGCTCCGGCTCGAACTGGTGGCGGCGAAACATCTCCAGCATCGACTCGGTCACCTCATGCCCCTGGGAGCGGTAGCTGTAGGTCTGCTGAGGATCGCTGCAGAACTCCTCCGCCTGAAATGTCTGAAACTTGACCGCATCCGCCCCAACCTGCCGGGCAGCACGGATCATCTTGAAGGCACACTCCAGATCGCCGCAGTGGTTGATCCCCGTCTCAGCGATAATGAAGGGTGGCTGATGCCGGCCAATCACCCGTCCGCCTATCTGGATCTCTGTCATTTCGCTACCATCTCTCACTCACTCTCAACCCAACCCCGGCACCTGCACGATGATCCTCTCCATCAACCAACCCGCCTATCTGCCCTGGCTGGGCTACTTCCAACGCATCGCCCGTTCCGATCTGCACGTCATCCTGGACCATGTGCAGTTTGAAAAGAACAGCATGGTCAATCGCAACCGCATCCGCACCCACGATGGCTGGTGCTGGCTCACGGTGCCGGTCAAAACCCGCCACCGTTTTGGCGATCTGGTCATCCACCGCTTAACGCTGGCCGACAACCCGCGCTGGCGTCGCAAACATTGGGACAGCCTGCGCTTCAACTACGCCAAAGCGCCCTACTTTGCCGAGCATGCCGGCTTTTTCGAGGCCAGCTACCAACGAGATTGGCAGTATCTCATCGACCTCAATCTACACCTCACCCGCTACCTGCTCGACGCCTTTGCCATCAATACCCCTCTGCTACGCAGTTCGCAGCTGGCGGTCGACGGCGAAAAGAGCCAGCTGCTGCTCAATCTCTGCCGCAGCTGTGGCGCCGACCGCTACCTCTCGGGCCCGTTTGGCCGTGACTACCTGGATCTCGACGCCTTCTCCGCCGCTGGCATTCAGGTGGAGTTCGACGACTACCAACACCCCCGCTATACCCAGATCCAAAGCAGATTCGAGCCCTACATGAGCGCGGTCGATCTACTCTTCAACCAGGGCTCGGCCAGCCTCAATATCCTGCTCGCTCAGATTCATTCAGAGGCTCCCTAAGCTAGAGCCTGCCGCAGCGCCTCCACCACCTCATCCTGCTGCGCCTCACTCAGCTCCGGATAGAGCGGCAGCGTCAACACCGATTGATAAAACGCCTCGGCCCCGGGAAGATCACCTTCGGCAAACCCCTGGTCACGATAGTAGGGCTGCAGGTGGATAGGAATATAGTGCACCTGGACGCCGATGCCAGCGGCACGCATCGCCTCAAACAGCTGCCGGCGTGTGATGCCCGCCCCGGCATCGAGCCGCACCACATAGAGATGCCAGCCCGACTGTCGTCCGGGCAGACGCGCCAAGGGCGTCAGCGGCAGACCGGCGAGCAGCCGCTCGTAACGCTCCGCCAGCGCCCTGCGCCGCGCGACAAACTGATCGAGGCGCTGCAGCTGGCTCAGCCCCAGCGCGGCCTGGATATCGCTCATGCGGTAGTTATAGCCCAGTTCGATCTGCTGGTAGTACCAGGGGCCGTCCGACTCCCCCTGCATCAACGCCGGATCACGGCTGATGCCGTGGCACAGCAAGCGCCCCACCTGCGCCGCCAGTTCTGGGTCGTTAGTGGTGAGCACGCCACCCTCGCCGCTAGTGATCGGTTTCACCGGATGGAAGCTGAAGACCGTGGCATCGCTATAGCGGCAGTCGCCGATCCTGGAATCCGCAAAACCGGCCCCCAGGGCATGGGCCGCATCCTCGATCAGCTTGAAACCATACTGCACCCGCAACCTGTCAATGCCAGCCAGATCCACCGGCTGACCGGCGAAGTGAACCGTCACCAGAACCTTCGGCAACCGCCCCTGTTGTTCCGCCAGCTCCAGCTTGCGCTCCAGCGCATCGATCGAGAGGTTGCCGCTGGCCGGCTCCACGTCGACAAAATCGACCTCGGCGCCACAGTAGCGGCCACAGTTGGCGGAGGCAACAAAGCTGATCGGCGAGCTCCAGAGCCGCTCCCCCGGCCCCAGCCCCAACGCCAGGCAGGCCAGATGCAACCCGGCAGTGGCGCTGCTCATCGCCACCCCGTGGGCGGCGCCGCAGTAATCGGCCACCGCCCGACCAAAGCGCGGCGCCATCGGCCCCTGGGTGAGCCAGTCGCTGCGCAGGACATCGGCCACCGCATCGATGTCGCTCTCGTCAAGGCTCTGGTGGCCGTAGGGGATCATGTTAAGGAGTCAATCAGCTCGACGATCTCATCCACTGTAAGAAAGTGCGGATTGCTGCCAGAGCTGTATTCGAATTCGCACCCCACCTCGCGTCCGCTCTCTCCCAGCGGGTTGTGGGCGTAATCCACCGGATGGGTGAAGCGGATGGTCGGCGCGATCACGAAGTGGTCATCGAATTCCGAGAGCAGATGCGAACAGTCCCGCGGACACATCACCTCATGCAGCTTTTCGCCGGGACGGATACCGATAATCTGCATCGGCAGTTGCGGCGCCATCGCTTGGGCCATATCGGTGATCCTCGCTGAGGGGATCTTCGGCACGAAGATCTCGCCCCCCTGCATACGAGCGAAGCCCTTCAGCACAAAATCGACCCCCTGCTGCAGGGTGATCCAGAAACGGGTCATGCGCGCGTCGGTGATCGGCAGCGCGGCCGCCCCTTCGTCGATCAGTTTGCGGAAAAAGGGGATCACCGAACCCCGCGAGCCGGCGACGTTACCGTAGCGCACCACCGCAAAGCGGGTCGGCTGACCGCCAGCGATGTTGTTGGCGGCGACGAAGAGCTTGTCGGAGGCAAGCTTGGAGGCGCCGTAGAGGTTGATCGGGCTGGCGGCCTTATCGGTGGAGAGCGCAATCACGCTGTCGACGTTGTTATCGAGCGCCGCCTGGATCACGTTCTCTGCGCCGTGCACATTAGTCTTGATGCACTCCATCGGGTTGTATTCGGCAGCCGGCACCTGCTTCAGGGCGGCGGCGTGAATCACCAGATCGACCCCGCGCATCGCCTGCCGCAGCCGCTGCAGGTCCCGCACATCGCCGATGAAGTAGCGCATCTGTGGTGCATGCAGCAGCTGCTGCATCTCGAACTGCTTCAGCTCATCGCGGGAGAAGACGATTATCTTGCGGGGGTGATAGCGCGCTAGCAGGGTGCGCGCGCAGAACTGGCCAAAGGAACCGGTGCCACCGGTGATCAATATGCTTTTATCGGAGAACATCCACTCGCTCAATTTCCGCGAAGCCTCAACTGTGACAGGCTTCTCATAATCCAGGCTGCAGCAAGCATAGCCAGCAGCGCCTGGCAACGCCAGTGATCAGTCAGGATAGAGGGCCACTCACAAGAAGTTGAATAGCGACAGTCCCTGCAGTTTGATAAACGATTGCTGGGCCGCGTTTAGCGCCTGCAGTTGACGTTCGTAGCGGCTCACCGCCTCGGTGATATCCAGATCCTCAGCCTCCGACTTGGCAGTCTGCATGGTCAGCAGGAAGTCTTCATTGACCTCATACTGTTCGGAGGTGGAGTTGAGACGGGCACCCACTGAGGTCCTGAACTGCAACAGATGGTCCTGCGCCCGCTGGATATCATCGATCAGCACTGCATCGGGATTATTGGCCTGCATACCGATGGCGATCTGGTCGACAGTCTCGAACAGGTTGCGCTTGGCGCCTGTACTGGTGTCGATATTCATAAACACATCGAAGCCGTTGTTGCGGTCCTGGATCGAACGTCCATTGGAGATTTGCAGACTGCGCTCCCCCATATCGCCTCGATAGCTGTAGCTGCCGGCCCCGACCGAGACGAAGGGCTCAGAGCCCCCCTGGAAGCCGGCGAAGATGTATTCACCGTTACTGTCACGGGTGTTGGCCAGACTGAACAGCTGATCACGCAACAGCAGCACCTCCTCGGCGATGGCGTTGCGCTGCTCCGCGGTGAGAGCATCGTTCTGCCCCTGCACCGCCAACTCATGGATACGCGGCAACAGGTTAGTAACCCCTTGCAGGGTGGTCTCCTCCAGCTCCAGGCGGGCGCGCACTCGCTCGCTATTGTTCTGGTACTGCTCCACGGTGGAGATGGTGTCACGCAGGCCAAGAATATAGGCAGCCGCGGCCGGGTCGTCCTGGGGGGAGAGCACACGCCGGCCGGTGGCGATCTGTTGCTGCGTCTTGACCAGCTTGCTCTGGGTCTCAAGCATGCGGTTGAGACCATTCTCGAAAATCAGGTTGGTTGACATCCGCGACATAGATTACCTCACTGCTGAGAGCAGCGTATCAAACAATGAATTGGCCACCTTGATCATCTCTGCTGAGGCCTGATATGCCTGCTGAAACTGCACCAGTTTGGCCGCCTCCTCATCCAGGTTGACCCCGGAAACCTCTTCCTGTGAGGCCCGATTGCGTTCCAGCAGCCCCTCCTGGGCGGCCAGACTCGCCTCTGCCTGGCGGGTCGAGGCACCCACCCCAGCCACCAGCTGCGAATAGACATCAGAATAGCTGGCGCTCAGATTCAACATACGATCCTGGGACTGCATCGCCGCCAGCGCCAGAGCGTTGCGGTTATCACCGGTGGCAGCATTGGTGTTGTTGCGGACGATCAGCTGGTCACCCACCGTCGGGGTGCCGGAGATCCTAAAATTGAGCCCGCCAAAACTGTCGAACTGGCTCGGATTGGCGCTGGAGGGAAAGGATTTGCCGGCGCTCTCGGTGGCCGGGTCATAGAGGATGTAGTTGTTGGGTGGAGCCGGGCCGTTGCTGATCACAAACCCCGAATTGCCGGCGCCATCCGCATTGTCAGAGAAGCTGAAAACCATGTTGGCCGCCAGTGGCAGCCCACTGCCGCTGCTGATGCTCGGCTGGCTGATCACTGCCGTGCCACTGTTGGCCGGGTTGCCACTGGCGTCGATGGCAACCGCCGACTGCAGACGACCAGCGGCGGCGAAGCCACGCACATCGTCGATCAGCAGCTGCATGCTGTCAGCCGCACCGCGGCTGGGACGAATCAGGAAGGAGTCACCCTGCGCCACCCCACTGGAGTCGATGGTCAGGCTGAAGCCATCGATCTCGGCGGTGGTAAACGGAGAGGCTCCGCCGGTGTCGATGCTGGTGGTGGAGTTATCGGAAAGCCGCCGCAAAGTGTAGCTGTTGCCACCATCATATTCGAGCTCATAGTCACTCGCGGTCAGATCAGAGAGTGTGCCGTAGCTGGCAGTCACCGCACCACCACTGTTATTCGCGTTACCCAACACCTGGATCTCCGGCGTGGAGAAAATCGCGCCGCCCACGTCACCATCCAGGTCGATGCCAAGCTGATGCTGCTGGTTCATCTGCATCGAGATACCAAGCGCCACCAGGCCCAGCTGGTTACGGGTGGTGTCGAGCATCTCACGGCGAAAACTCAGCAGCCCACCCAGCTCGCCCCCATCCAGTTCGCTGCTGATATTGGTGTCACCGAAGTCGTTGGAGAAGATCACATCCCGCTGCGAGGCATCGGCCGGGGAACTGACGGTGGAGATATCCGACGCCACATTGCCCACCACCAACACCTGGCCGCGACCAATAAAGACATTCATCGCACCATCCGACTGCTCAACCGTGGTGATGTTAACCAGGTCAGAGAACTCGTTGATCAGCTCGTCACGCTGGTCCAGCAGGTCGTTGGGGGTCTGATGACTGCCGTGACCGAGGGCGCTCACCACGGCATCGTTAGCGTTAGCGATCGACTCGGCGAGCCGGTCTATCTCCTGCACCACATCGTCGAGGCGTCGGTTGACCTGAGCCTGACTATCCGCGAACTGCTGATCGAGATCATGCATGCGTTCCACCAGCGAGCGGCTCTCCGCCAGGAGCAACTGACGCGAGGGGATCGAAGCGGGATCGTCCGCCAACTCCTGCATGGCATTAAAGAAGTCATTGAGCGCCGGCGACAACCCTACTGCCGGATCAGCGAGGATGCTGTCAAGACGCTGCGCATTACTGTAGAAGGCATCCAGTTCGCCAACCGTGGAGCGGCCATCGCGCACCCGCTTGGCGGTGAAGTCATCATACTGGCGGTTGATGCCATGCAGCTCGACACCGGTGCCGAGCCAGCCCGCCGGGGTCAGCTCCGGGTCACGGCTCGACAGATTGATCACCTGTCGGCTGTAACCCGGAGTGTTGACGTTAGCGATGTTGTGGCCAGTGGAGTTGAGCGCCTGCTGATAGGTCTTCAGCGCAGAGACTCCAATGTTCAGGATGGAAGCCACGTTTTCACCTCTCTCTCAATCATCAAAATCAGCATCCCACCACCTTATATCGGCCTATTATCCTGCCCCTGAATAGGGACCAGGGCCTGACGCATCTCTTCCCCACCCATCACCCGCAACACCTTCTTCGCGTAGTGCGGATCGGTAGCATAGCCAGCCTGCTGCAGCGCGCTGAAATAGGCCGCACTGTCACCACTCTGCTGCATCGCCTCGGCATAACGGGGTGAGCCGCTGAGAAAGGCCAGATAGTCCTGAAAGCTCTGCTGGTAGGAGTCGTAGACTCGAAACGCTTCACGCCGCTTCACAGCTACGCCGTCGATATACTCCAGGGTCTCGCGGAACACCCGCTCCCCCTGCCAGCGCGCATCGGCCTTGATGTTAAACAGATTGTGGCTGCTGCGCCCGTCGGCAGTGTGGATCAGATGCTGGCCCCAGCCGGTCTCCAGCGCCGCCTGGGCGAGCAACGCTTCAGGTTCCACCCCGACTGCGGCAGCGGCCTGTTCGGCGCTGGACCAGAGATTGCGAACAAACGCCTCAGGAGTGTCGATCGACGCTGCCGGTGCCGGTGCTGACGCGACAGTGGCTTCCGCCCCGCCACTCTTCAGCTTTTTCCCGTGCAGCCCACTTGGCGTCACCGCTGCCGGATGATCCCGATAGCTATCGAGCCCGGAGATCGGCTTGCTGGTTTCATCTACCTGCCCACCAAGCTGGCGTTGCAGCATCGCACCGATGCCCAGTCCGCCACTCTCGGAGAGGTGCAGCGCCAGCTGCTGATCGTACATATCACGATAGAAGCGGGTATTGCTGCTCTCCAGCAACCCCTCCGACAGGTTTGCCTGGCGCATCTGCTTCAGCATCATCTGCATGAACAGCGATTCGAATTGCCGGGCCACCTGGGCCAGGGAGCCTGCCTGATCCTGGCGCGCCTGATGCTTGAGCGCGGCCAGCCCCTGAAAATCGGTATAGACACTGGCGGGGAGAGCGTTCATCAGATCACCAGCAGCTCAGCACGCAGCGCACCGGCCTCTTTCAGTGCTTCGAGGATCGCCACCAGATCACTGGGTGCGGCACCCACCTCGTTGACCGCCTTGACCACCTCATCCAGCGACACCCCTGGGTTGAACAGGAACATGTGATTGCCACCCTGCTCCTCCACCGCCACATCGCTCTGCGGCACCACCGTGGTCTGACCGGGAGAGAAGGCACCGGGCTGGGAGACCTCGGCACTTTCGCTGATGCTCACCACCAGATTGCCGTGGGAAACTGCCGCCGGATAGACCCGCACCTGGCTGTTGATCACCACCGTGCCGGTGCGCGAGTTGATGATGACCCGCGCCGGTGCCGTGCCGGGCTGCACCTCGAGCTGCTCCAGCATGGCGATGAAGCTCACCTTCTGCGCTGGATCGATGGGGGCACTGACACGGATCGAGGTGGAGTCCACCGGCTTGGCAGTGCCGGGGCCAAGGGTCAGGTTGACCGACTCAGCCAACCGCATCGCGGTGGTGAAGTCGCCATCGTGCAGGTTGAGGGTGACGTAACGCCCGGTGTTGAAGTTGTTCGGCACTTCACGCTCCACCGTGGCGCCATTCGGAATACGCCCGGCGCTGGGGATGTTGACGGTGATCCTAGAGCCGTCCTGGCCCTCGGCACTGAGCCCGCCCACCACCAGGTTGCCCTGGGCCATGGCGTAGTTGTTACCGTCGGCGCCCTTCAACGGAGTCATCAACAGGGTGCCGCCACGCAGACTCTTGGCGTTGCCCAGAGAGGAGACGGTGACATTGATACGCTGCCCCACCTTGCTAAAGGGTGGCAGCTCACCATGCACGATCACCGCCGCGACATTCTTCGGCTTGATCTTGGTGCCGGCGGGAATCTGCACGCCGAACTGGTGCAGCATGTTGCGCAGGCTGTTGAGGGTATAGGGGGAGTCGGTATCCTTATCGCCGGTACCGTTGAGCCCCACCACCAGGCCATAGCCGATCAACTGGTTGCCACGCACCCCCTGGATCGAGGCCAGATCCTTGATGCGTTCTGCCGCTACCGGGGCCGCAACCACCACCAGGCTCACCAGAAGCAGGAGTGAGGTCAGATTATAGAGTCGCTGTCGGGCCATGGCACTGCTCCACTCAGAAGGGGAAAATCGGGCTGATAAAGAACTTCGCCAACCAGCCCATAGCGTTGCTGTCGGCAAGCTGGCCATCACCCACATAGATGATGGTGGGATCAGCGATGCGTGACGACTCCACCTGGTTCTCCGGGCTGATGTCCTGGGAACGCACGATGCCGGAGAGACGGATGTACTCGTTGCCCTGGTTGATGCCAATACGCTTCTCGCCACGAATCATCAGGTTGCGATTGGGCAGCACCTCAATCACGCTGACCGTGATGTTGCCGGTGATAGCGTTGCTCTGGGAGGCAGAACCTTCACCCTTGAAGTCGTTCGCCGCAGAGGTAGAGAAGGCGAGAGTATTATTGTCATTACTGGCCAGCGGGATCAGCCCTGGGGTGTTGAACTGGGGGGTGGAACCGAAGATGGTCGGGTTGGCGATGGTGTTGCTGTTGGACTTCTTGGTCCCGCTCTTCGCCGACTTGTTGGCGGAGGTGCTCTCGGAGAGGATCACGGTGAGCAGATCCCCAACCCGGCGTGCGCGCATATCCTCAAACCAGCTCACTTCGTGCCCGCCCTGATAGATTGAGCCGTTGCCGGAGGACGCCGGCGGCGGCGTCACCGGGCGCACCGGCGCGTAGTTGATGTCGCGCACCGGGCCGCTAGTCTGGCAGGCAGCCAGCAGCAGCGTGAGGCCAATCAGGCTCAGTCTGGCGATTGCAGGCCTCATTTCACACCTCCCTCATCAGAGCTGGTTGTTGATGTAGGAGAGCATCTCATCGGTGGTGGAGATCGCCTTGGAGTTCATCTCGTAGGCGCGCTGGGTCTCGATCATGTTGACCAGTTCCTCCACCACGTTGACGTTGGAACTCTCCAGCGCCCCCTGCATCAGGGTGCCGGTGCTGTCACTGCCGGGGATCGCGGTGTTCACCCCACCACTGGCGGCACTCTCACGAAACAGGTTATCGCCGATCGGTTCCAGCCCCTGGGGATTGGCGAAGTAGGCCAGCTCGATCTGGCCGATCTGGGTCGGGTCGGTGTTGCCCGCCTGCAGCACCGAGACGATGCCATCGCTACCGATGGTGACGCTGGTGGCGTCATTGGGTACGGTCATCGCCGGCTGTAGCTGATAGCCGTTGGGGGTCACCACCACGCCGTCTGCGCTGAGGCTGTAGGTGCCGTCACGAGAGTAGACGATGCTGCCGTCGGGATGCAGGACCTGGAAATAGCCCTTGCCCTGGATCGCCACATCGAGACTATTGCCAGTCTGCACAATGTTGCCCTGGCTATGCTGCTTCTGGGTCGCCACCACCTTCACACCAGTGCCCACCATCAGGCCAGAGGGAAGCTCTGTGCTCTCACTCGACGGGGCTCCCACCTGCCGCAGGTTCTGATAGATCAGATCGTTGAACACCGCCCGGTCACGCTTGTAGCCGGTAGTGTTGACGTTCGCCAGATTGTGGGCGATCACCGACATGTTGGTCTGCTGTGCATCAAGACCTGTTTTTGCTATCCGGAGTGCCGGGTACATGATCTTCTCCTGTCCGCCCCTTGGGGCATTCGATCGTTTGTCTCTGCCTGAAGAAGTTGCAATTTACCTGCCAAGATTACGCCTGACGCAGCAGAGTGGCCGAGGCGGCGTCGAGCTCCTGGGCATTTTTCATCATCTTCACCTGCATCTCGAAGCGTCGCGACAGCTCAATCATGTTGACCAATGCGTCGGCGATATTGACATTGCTGCTCTCCAACGCGCCCGAGACCAGCTCCATAGCGGCATCCGCCTCGGCCTCAGCGCCATCTTTCATGCGCATCAGGCCATCCTCGCCCTTCATCATCTCCTGCATCGGCGGGTTGACCAGCTTGATGCGGTCAACCACCGCCAACGCCTCCGGGGTGGCCCCCAGCGGCAAGATGGTGATGGTGCCGTCGCTGCCGATCTCGATCTGCTCGTGGGGCGGCAAGGAAATCGGCCCGCCATTGCCGATCACCGGCAAACCTTCGCCGTTGCTGAGCATGCCATTGGCGTCCACCTTCAGGTCGCCGCGACGTGTGTAGGCCTCTGTGCCATCGGGTGCCTGCACCGCGATGAAGCCGGCCCCCTTCACTGCCAGATCCAGATCGTTGCCGGTGCTCTGTAGACTGCCCTTGATGAAGCTGATATCGGGGCGTTCGTCCATCGCGTAGACTCGCGTCGGATAGCCGCTGCCAAACACCGGCATACTGCGGAACTGGTTGAGGTCCTGCATAAAACCTGGCGTGTTGACGTTGGCCAGATTGTGGTTGTTGTTCGCCTGGGCGAGCAGGGTCTCTTTGGCCCCGCTCATCGCGACATAAAGCATGCGGTCCATGATTCAGCTCCTATCAGCGCAGATTGATGATCGACTGGGTGACCGCGTCAGCGGTGGTGATCACCTGGGCATTGGCCTGGAAGTTACGCTGCGCGGTGATCAGATTGACCAGCTGCTCAGCGAGATCCACGTTAGAGTTCTCCAGCGCCCCGGACTGCATCAGGCCGAAGCTGGAGGTACCCGCCTCACCGAGCTGCACATCACCAGAGGCAAACGACTCGACCCAGCGGGTGTCACCGACCTGGCGCAGCCCCTGGTTATTGTTGAAACGCGCCATCGCCACCTTGCCCAGCCCCACCGAACGGCCGTTGGTGAAGCGGGCGAACACCACCCCCTCGCTGTCCACGTCGACACCGCTGAGGCGCCCGGAGGTAAAACCGTCCTGGGTCAGATCGTTGACCGCAAAACTGGAGCCGAACTGGGTGGTGTTGGCGTAGTTGAAATTGAGCCCGCTAATCGGCGCCGCACCACCACTGGGAGTAAAGGTATCCAGCGGCACCAGCCCGCCGCTGGTCACATCACCCGCCCCTGTACTCAGGGCGCCGTTGCTACTGAAGCGGATATCGGCCGCTGCATTGCCTCCCACCGTGACATTGTTACCATCCACATAAGTGAAGGCGTTCCACTGATTATCTGCCACCTTGCGGTAGAAGATATTCATGCTGTGAGCACTGCCCAGGGAGTCGTAGATGGTGGTGGCGGTGGAGTGGTTATAGCTGAGTGGGTTTGGTGGATAACTGGCGGCATTGAAGGCTACCGTCGGCACGTCCTCCGCGGCCCCCAGGTTGAGCGATGCAGTCACCTGTGAGGTGGCGCCCGGCGCGCCGGAGACCACCGGCAGGTTGAGGTCCACTGTTGTGCCGGTGTTGAAGCTGGTGCCTTCGGCATCCACCGGCGGGAATATCTGCAGGCGTGAGCCAGTATGGTCCACCACATAGCCGTTGCGATCCACATTGAAGGCACCCGCACGGGTATAGCTGCGATCACCATTGGGCTGTTCCATGGTGAAGAAACCCTCACCATTGATGCCCAGATCAAGATTGTTGGCGGTGAACTCGATACTGCCCTGGCGGAACTGCTGCGCTACCTTGGTGGTGCGTACTCCCTGTCCCGACGTGGCATTGCTGGCGTCGGAGAGAGAGGAGGCAAAGATGTCGGCAAACTCGGCGCGCGACTCCTTGAAGCCGGTGGTGCTCGAGTTGGCGATATTGTTGCCGGTCACTTCCAGGTCGGTGGTGGCTGCGGCCAGTCCGCTGAGTGCAATACGAAATGCCATCTTATTTCTCCTGATTCATTTAATCGGTTCAGTAGATCTCTTTCACATCGTTCATCGAAACCTGTCCAAGGCCGACCAGATTGAGTCGCACCCCACCGCTACCGCCCAGACTGACGCTCTCCACCTCAGCCGCCACATGCACTGCCGGGGCCATCTCTGCACCATCGACGGTGGCCTGGGCTGTGACTTGATAGAGGCCGGAGCCGGCAAAATCGCCCTGGTCATCGTAGCCATCCCAACTGAAGGCCAGCGCACCACCCTCATGGCTACCCAGCTCCAGCTCCCGCACCAGCGCACCGTTTGAGTTGGTGATACGCAGGGTGACATTGCTGGCATTAGAGGGAAGCTCGATGGAGCCTTTCAGGGTGTCGCCACTGCCAAACCAGCCGGCACTGCTCGGCACCAGCACCTGGCGCCCCAACAGATTGGCGGCCTGTAGCGCCTGATCGGAGGTGATGCTGGAGCTGAGGCCAGTAAATGACTTGTTTAGATCGTCGATGCCGGAGACTGCGGCGAACTGGGAGATCTGCGTCGCCAGCTCGGTATTCTCCATCGGCTTGAAGGGGTCCTGATGGGTCAGCTCGGTGACCATCAGGTTCATGAAATCCTCCATCTCCAGCCCCTGATCGACCGGCTCCTGCTGGGTGGCACTAAATCCCAGGCTGCTAAAAAGTTCTTCGTTGCTCTGTATAGTTTCCATCAGCTTCTCCTTACTGGCCCATACGCAGGGTTGCCATCAGCAACTGCTTGGCGGCGCTGGCCACCTCCACATTGCCCTGGTAGGAACGGGAGGCAGAGATCATGTTGGCCATTTCCTCCACCGGATTGACGTTGGGGCGGAAGATGTAGCCCTCTTCATCCGCCATCTGGTGATCCGGCGCATATTCCCGGATTAGCGGCGCTTGGCTCTCGATCACCCCCACCATGCTGACGCCAACGGCAGGCGCATCCGGGTTGAACTGATCAACCATGGCGCGGAACACCGGCTGACGGGCACGGTAGGTCTCGTCGATGCTGCTGCTCACCGCATCGACATTGGCCATGTTGCTGGCCACTAGGTTAAGACGCAGGCTCTGGGCACTCATGCCACTGGCCGCGGTATCGAAGATCTTAAACATCGACATGGCTATTCACCTTTTATGGCCTGGCGCAGACTGCTGATCTTGCCGTTGAGAAAACGCAGGCTGGCCTGGTACTCCAGCGAGTTGGAGGCGAAGGTGCTCTGCTCCCGCTCGGTCTCCACCGTATTGCCGTCGAGGGAGGGCTGCGATGGGACGCGATAGAGCATCTGTGTCGGCGGCACGACGCCCTGCTCGTCCTGGATGTGGCCGGGATGTGTGGTCCGCAGGCGCACCGGCTCGCCCTGCGCCTGCTGCAACACCTTATGGAAGTCGAAATCCCGTGCCTTATAGCCCGGGGTATCGGCGTTCGCCAGGTTGCTGGCGATTAGCTCACTGCGTCGCGCGCGCAGCAGCAGGGCCTGGGGGTGGATGCCGAAGGCGTCGTCAAGATTCATGGTGCGCTCCCAAGAGATAGAACTCACCTCTCTTCAGCAGAATACGTGCCACACACCGCAATGCAGCGCCGCAACCTAGCAACCACAAGGTTTGCAACGGGATACAAGATGCTCAACCGCAACAGATCCAGGCAGATTTGCGGCAAACATCCACCGCCAGGCGGCAAGGGTTGCCGCCCCTGAGCGGGGGTCGATCGATTGAACGAACATTCAGCGCAAGAGATCTGCCCAAAAATCAGGGGCGCCCACACTAACTGGCAAACGGCACACAATTTGCTGCTCTTAATGGCAGCCAAAATAGAAATCAGGGAAATTCCCATGCAGATCACAGCCAATCGATACGTGCCCCGCAGCAGCCTCTGCTCCGGGCTGATCTTATTCACCCTTCTTCTAGTCAGTGCGAACGCCCCGGCCGGGGGCCCCAGCCAGCCCCACGCCACCATCATCCAGGCGGCAGAGGCCTATCTGAAGATGCAAACCGCCGACCGCCCGGAACGGATCACCCTCAAGCTGCTGCCCCTCGACCACCGCCTCAAACTCAACCGTTGCGAGACCCCTTTGCAGAGCTTCTCCCCGCCCGGCGCACGCAGCCAGGGCCGAACCACGGTCGGCATCAAATGTGAAAGCCCGAAACCCTGGACCCTCTATGTCTCAGCCGAGATCGGCGTGATCGGCAAGGTGGTGGTGGCAAAACGGGATCTGGCTCGGGGCGCCGCCATCGGCCCGAACGATGTAAAGCTGGTTGAACAGGAGACCAGCCATTTACTGCGCGGTCATTTCGACAGTATCGCCGAGGTGACTGGCAGAACCCTAAAGCGCACGCTGCGTCGCGACAAACCGGTCACACCCAGCCTGCTGGTCGTCAACAAAACCATTCGCCGCGGACAACAGGTCACCATCATCGCAGGCAACAGCGACATCAGGGTGCAGATGAAGGGCAAGGCGCTGTCCAATGGCAATCCAGGCGATCTGATCAAGGTGCAGAACCTCAGCTCCAAGCGGAAGCTGCAGGCGCGGGTGGTATCCGCCAGTCTAGTGCGGGCAGATTGAAGGCAGGATATACAGACACCAGGATTTTACTGGAGGGTGTTAGTAAGCAACCTCCTCAATGCCTTTTCTGAGTGCTAAAGTATCCTGAGATTTAGCCGAACACAGCATTAGGATTAATGTATTCAGAGGAAAATCGATGGCAATTGAGATCAGCAGTCTTTCCAGCAGCGCGCTGCAGGGCACCATTGACAGCGCATCCGCCAATCGTGCAAATCAACCATCAGAAACCACCCGGGCCACCCCTGGCCGCCAGACCGACAGCGTCAGCCTAACCAGTTCCGCCTCGCAGCTTCAACAGCTTGAGCAGAAGATCTCTAAGATGCCGGTCGTCGATGCCCAGCGTGTGGAGAGCACCCAGCGCTCCCTGGCCACCGGTAACTACAAGGTAAACCCGGATGACTCAGCCGAAAATCTGTTGGAGATGGAACGTGCCCTGGCCTGATCCAAGGCCTCCTCATGGATAATCACCCCAAACTCCGGGAAAGATTCTCCCGCATCCTGCAGCGGGAGAGTGAAGCGACCGAGCAGCTGCTGGTGCTTCTCAAGCAGGAGTATGCCTTGCTGAAAAGCACCGCCCCGGCAGAGCAACTGGAGGCGCTCAACCAGCAGAAGGAGCAGCAGATCATCAACGTGGCCCAGGCCGTTGAGGCGCACAACCGGTTACTCCGCGAATTGGGGCTGAACAATAATGGAGAAGAAACCCGGAAGCTGATCGAGCAGCTGGACGGCTCCGGGCTGTTACAACAACAGTGGCAGACGTTTCTCAAGCAGGTCGATGCCAGTCAGAAGCAGAACGGGATCAACGGCGGGCTGCTCACCCTCAGCCAGCGCCAGGCTGCACAGGGGCTCGATATCCTGCGCGGCATCGGCGAAAACCAGAAGTCCTACGGCCCCAGCGGCGAGTCCCGCAGCCACAGCCACTCGCACTCGCTGGGTAAAGCCTGAGACTTCAGGTCAATTCAGTCGAGAATCCTAAGCCCAGTGACCTGAGGCGCGGCAGATCCTCCGGCCGATCGAGATCCCACAAGGTCGGCAGTTCGCTCCAGCGCCATCCCAGCCGCTCCAGACAGGCCCGCGTCAGCTGCGCCACCTGCCCCCCCCACGGCAGGCCATGAAACAGGCATTCGGCACTCCGCTTCAATCCCAGCAGCACATACCCCCCGTCCTCCGCCGGGCCGAGCACCGCATCGTCTCCTGATGCAAGCCGCCCGAAGGTATCGGTCAACTGCTGCGGGGTAAGTGCCGGCGCATCGACACCGATCAAAATCACCCGCTGCTGCCGCCTCAACGCTTCCTCACAGGCGAATGCCATGCGCTCACCAAGATCCTCTCCCTGCTGCCGGTGGAGCGTCACCCCCGGTAGGCTAGCAAAGCGCTGGAACAGCGGATGCGTGCTGTCTGGGGTGCACCAGAGCTCCACCGCACACGACAACTCCCTGCACACCATCCCGAGCAGCCGCTCCAGCAGCTGCTGGTAGAGCTGGCGCGCACCGTCCGCACCCAGCGCAGGGATCAGGCGGGTCTTCACCTCGCCGGCGACCGGCGCCTTGGCAAAGATCAGTATCGCTTCACCAACCGGCTGCATCTTCAACTCTGACTGGTGCCGATCAATCTGCAGACTATGGCTGCAGCATCAGTCGAGTGCCCCACCGCAACTGCTACCCTGCCCCGCGGTACAACCGTAGCAGTGCTCGGCAATCTGGATCGGCCTGCCGCGCAGATCCGTATCGAGCAGGGTGCTGAGGGTTGGTCTGGGACTATTCTCATCACTGATCGGCATATCGAGCATCTGGTTGAAGTCGCAATCATAGACCCGCCCCTGCCAATCGACACTGATCAGAGAACGACACATCACCTCTTGCAGGTTGTCTGGGCTAAATGAGGAACGCAGCAGGTCAAGATAGGTGTGAAACTCTCCCTTGGAGTGGAGCAAACTACCAAAGCGCCGGATCGGCATGTTGGTGATGGTGAAGAGTTGATTGAAGCTGATGCCGAAGCGCTCTGCCAACTGCTTGCGATAGTCCGCCTCCAGCGGGCCCTGTGGCGGCGGCAGGCTCGGCCCAAGCGGATTGTAGACCAAGTTGAGTGACAGCCCACTTGCCGGGTCGCCATAACCCAGCTGATTGAGCTGTTTCAGACCGCGAATGCTGGCGTCATAGCTCCCCTTGCCACGCTGACTATCGACATTCTCCTGTAGATAACAGGGCAGAGAGGCAACCACCTCAACCTGGTTGGCAGCCAGAAACTCAGCCAACCCCTCCTGACCCGACTCTTCTAGCACAGTCAGGTTACAACGATCGATGACATGCACCCCCATCGCCCGGGCCTTTTTCACCAAGTAGCGAAAATTCGGGTTGAGTTCAGGGGCACCACCGGTGAGATCCAGGCTCTGCAGCTGCTGGCGGGAGAGAAACCGTAACACATTCTCCCCCCCCCCCCGCTCCATCTGCTCGGTCCTTTTGGGGCCGGCATTGACATGGCAATGCTGGCAGGAGAGGTTGCAACGCAGGCCCAGATTAACCTGCAAGGTCTTCAACTCACCACGCTCAATGGCGGGAAATGTGGTGGGCTGAAGTAGATGGGCCGTATTCAACATGACAGTTCCGATTCACAAGTGAAAAAGCTGGAGCCGCGCCCAACCATTACCGGCACGACATATCACAGGAAATACGCAACAAAGCGCCGCCTGGATTCAGGCCGCTATTAGAGGGGAGTGAAAAAAAAACCGCAATAATTACCTGAGCAAGCCTCAATTCCGATGGAATAGAGCATTAGCCCAAGCGACGGCGCTGCCGGAATCTGAATAGGGCATAACCAAATAGCAACAGAGGTATCGCCCATTTGAGCAGATAGGCAACCTTCTCGATGAGATACCACTTCCAGGAGTAGCCGGTGTGGCCGCTGGGGTAGATATGGTTATTCTCAGTGGACTGGTAGATCCCCGCCATGTAGGCCACATCCTGACAGGTCTTGGTCTTCAGGGGAGGGCTACAGTTGAGGATCGATGGCGCGTAGTATTCACTGACCAGTTCAGGCTGCTGTTCCAGAGTTTGCAGATCATGCGGGATGACAACCCCGTAGTCAGGATCGAGGATCCACCAGTCGCCGTTGGTGGTCTTAGCGGTCGCCACTACATGCTCTTCCAGTCCAACAATGCTCGACTCGATGCCGTTCTCTTCCAGAATACCGCTAATCACCAGAGCATGCTGAGAGCAGAGCCCGATCCCTCGCTCCACCGCCTTGCGCCAGTCGAAAAACTCATATTGACCGACCCGCTCACTCCAGAGGTATCCCAGCGTCCACAAGATATAGTTTTCCCAAGGCGGCACATGGCCATGGTATCTGTATTTGGCATCATCGCTGTGCCAGAGGTGGGAGATAGAACCATTCACCAGTTGGTTCAGGCGCTTGAAATAGGTTTCGATATCCTCACCGGGTTTGCGATCGGCCTGTGGCAGCACCTCAGCCAGTATCAGCTGTTTGTCACCTTTGAAAGTGGCGCGATTATCGAGCAGCAGATCCGGCTCCTCCATCGTTCTGAATAGCCCGATCAGATTAACCAACAGAAGCAGCGCCCCCAGGACCAGGGCAGCAGTAGCATCGATGCTGAGGCGCTTCATCAATTCATCTCCATTGGGTAGTGAGTCGTGCGGAAAGTAAGGAAACCGAGTTTATCCATTCATGGTGTCTGGTGCGAAACAGCAATCTAGCGGACCGGCCATTCCGTGACGCCGGTCACCCCTCATACAGGTTGGCATCTCCAGGGCTGCCACCCAGCGGTGTTTTCTCCCCCAGATCGATCAGTCGGGGAGATTTCGGCCACGGATGATTGAGAGCAACCGGCCAGCACCAGCATCCAGTGATTGCCAGTCGCCTGCCAGCCTGAATCGCGCCAGGGTCGCTGTCGGCATCAGGTTGGCATCATCCGGCAACACAACCGGCTGATCAGCCAGATAGATCAGCAGATTCTCAAGACCAGGATTGTGCCCCACCAGCAACACGCGCTCAGTCTTGGCGGGGGTATCGGCCAGCACCTGTAACAGAGCATTAATGCCCGCCTCATAGATTCGCTCATCGTAGACGATCCGCTCAACCGGCAAGCCCACCGCCTCGCATGTCAGTCGTGCCGTGGCACTGGCACGCTCCGCCGGTGAACTGACGACATGATCTGGAAGCAGTCCCTGCTGCCGCAGCCAGGCGCCGATGCGCTGTGCACCTCGCCGGCCCCGCTTTTTCAGTGGACGCCTGAAGTCATCAACAGCCCGGCTCCAATCTGATTTGCCATGGCGCATCAACAGCAGCTCAATATGCATGGGAATACCCTCAAAGATGTGCCGTCAGATCCAAATAATCCATACAACCACTGACTAGTTTTATCGCCTCAAAATCCGCATCCAGCGCCAGAAGTTAAGCAGACCCGCTAAAGAGGCGGCCACATAGCTCATGGCACAGGCCCTGAGGATACGCCGCACCGCCAGTTCCTGCTTAGGGTTGATGTAGCCGCCCTTGGTGAGGATCGGCAACGCCTTACCGAAGCTCGCGTCCCACTCCACCGGCAGAGTCACCAGCTGTACAACAACCCCGACACCGATAGTCGCGAGCGCCGCCAACAGCATTAGGGCTCCGACGGCAGGCAGGCGGGTGACTGCGGCGATCAGAGGCACGCTAAACAGCAGAAACGAGCCGATCTGCTCACTTATCAGTGCAAAACGCACCAGTCGCTCGCGCCAGCGAAAAGGCGGATAACCGCTGGCGTGCTGGATCGCATGGCCCACCTCATGGGCAGCGGTGGCAATCGCCGTGAGAGTACGCCCATCCAGCTTATCCCCGGTCAGCCTGACCACCCGCTGCACGGGATCGTAGTGATCACCCTGGTCGGTCACCTCCACCTTCACCCCGTGCACTTCGAACCGCTTGAGCAGATGCTGCGCCAACTCCCCGCCATTACCGGGGAAGGGCTCCGATTCCCGATTGTAGTGATTCAAGATATTTTGAACCCACCACTGGGGAAGGTAAACAAGGGCGATCAGCAGCAGAGTCAACAGGAGCAGATGCATTGGTGCCAGCCGAATCCAATCTCAATCAACAAAGCAGGTTCAACCCTAACACCCTTTCGAGGAGGCGATCACACTCTTCGGGAACCAAAACCGCAAATTGCACTCTTACTATTTATCTGTAATTTATCATCTACTAATATACTTATTAGCAGACAATTTGAGGAGAAAACCATGCTACCCATCCTTTTTGGTCTGATTGCAGCCATGGTGTTCGGCTTGGTCGGTTATTTCACCTACGGTCTGGACGGGATTATCAATCACACCTGGTTTAACCAGGTCTTCTGGTTATTGATCGTGGTCGGTGCCGCCATCTCGCTGCTTGACGAGGTCAACCGTTGCCTGCCCTGCCGGCTACGCAAAAGATTCAACCTCCAGTGGCTCGACCAACTCTGCGCACAGATGCCCTGCAACAGTCAGCTATAAACCTGCCTGGTTGATGGTGGATCGCGAAATCTGGCGCCAGGCAGATATAACTAGTCGCTGCTCTGGAACGAAAAAATCGCAGGGAGCAATGTTTCGCGCAAGCCCCGAAGGGGTAAGGCGCAGAGATACGCCGATCAAAGTTGTAGCTATAGCTACAACTTGTGTAACAAATCTGCCGGAAGTAGATTCGGACAACCGTAGGCGGCCCAATGAGCACCGCCCAAGGGTGGCTGCGTAGCAGCAAGCACAAGCGTCCCAGAACCTACACATGAAGGGCTTATGCCGCATAAAGGCAGAATGGCCCGTAGCGGCCAAGCCAGAGCCGCGATAGGCACAACCCGGCGACTTTAGGTGTAGTAGTTCAGACCTGATCTGACACCTGACTTGAAAAGAGTGAGGGTTACCGGTTTTGATGGAAGTGCTAACTGACCATCGAAACCAAAGAGGT
>NZ_KQ557151.1:0-20147 GCF_001443665.1 endosymbiont of Ridgeia piscesae
TTCGCTGATTAAGAGTTTCTTCCGCATGTCAGATACAAAGTATATTTTGGCAAGTTCAAAAATAGACTGCCAATACTTTCGGAACGATTAATAGAGCACCGTGTTGGAGAAGATCTTGGGATAGAGCCCCACCGCCTCGGAGATACTGCTGCCCGCCTCCACATAGAAACGGATATCTTCCATGGCGAGCGCTAGGGCCGGGTTCTCGGTGCCCTGGGCCGCCTCCTGCAGCGCCTCACTGGCCGGGATGCCACTGCCGAGCATTACCGACAGATTGGAGAGGGTCTCGGCTACCTCAGTAGTCTTTACTTTGCGCAGACCGAAGCGGGTGAATTCAGCGTATTTGGCGGCTAGCTTGCCGAGCTGGCGAATGTGCAGCACCGTGCCGCCTTCGTTCTCCAGGTAGTTGATCGCCATGGTCTCATCGTCATAGGGCAGACGAGCCACGCTGTTGGCGATGGCGCCGCTGGGCTGCAGCATCTTGTAGCTATAGTAGGGCATTGCAGTAAGATGTGGCTGCGCTTCAGATCAGGCTGGGCTCTTTGCCCCAGCTATCGTCACTGTTGAAACCGTGGCCAAGCACCCGGTGTACCTCCTCGATCGAGATGGTGCCGGACTTCACCTTGACCAGCGCCGTGTGCAGGAAGCCGCTGCGCCGGGCGGCGGCCTCCAGGCTCGCCATATCGGCGCCAGAGCCGATCATCGCACGCAGTTCCTTGTTGAACTCCAGCATCTCGTAGATCAGAGTGCGGCCGCGGTAGCCGGTGCCACCGCAGTGATCACAGCCGGTCCCACGATAGAGCTCGGTGATATTGTTGTCGCCGATATAGTCGAGCTCCTCCTGGCTGGGAGTGTAGCCTTGCTTGCAGGAGGGACAGATGCGGCGCACCAGTCGCTGGCTGACAATGCCGACTAGAGAGTCGGCCAGCATGTAGGGTTTGATGCCGAGTGACTGCAGCCGCGGGATGGCGCCGATGGCGCTGTTGGTATGCAGGGTCGACAGCACCATGTGGCCGGTCTCGGCTGCCGTGAGCGCAGTCCCGGCGGTCTCCGGGTCGCGGATCTCACCGACCAGCAGCACGTCCGGGTCGTGGCGCAGAAAGTATTTAATGGCGTTGGCGAAGGTGTAGCCCGCCTTGGGGTTGACCTCGGTCTGACGCAGCAGTGGCAGGCGGAATTCGATTGGGTTTTCCACCGTCAGCACATTCTTGTGCAGCAGATTGAGGGTCAGCAGGGTCGCATAGAGGCTGGAAGTCTTGCCCGAACCGGTGGGGCCGGTGAGCAGCACCAGGCCGAAGGGTTCGTTGAACATGCGCGACATGTGTTTCGCGTCGTCCTCGAGAAAGCCGAGCTGGCCTATACCCATGAAGGCGCTCTTCATAGGTAGGATGCGCACCACCATGTTCTCGCCATAGGGGCAGACGGTGGTGGAGGCGCGGAAGTAGTATTGAGTGTTGAGGATGGTCGACTCAAACGAGCCATCCTGGGGCAGCCGCTGCTCGGCGATGTCCATGCCAGCCTTTAGCTTGAGGGATGAGATCAGCCGCTTGAAGGGGTTGGGCAGGGAGAGCATGGAGCGCATCACGCCGTCGATGCGGAAGGCGATGTTGAGGGTGTCGGTCATCGGCCGCAGGTGGATATCCGAGGCGCGGTGTTTGGCGGCGAGATGGAACAGATGCTCCAGCAACTGCTCCACCGGACGCGCCTGAGAGTGGTCGTTGGAGATGATATGGATCTCCCGGTCCAGCAGTTCCTCCACCGGGTTGTCGAAAAAGTGATAGTAGTGGTGGATCGCGTCGATCAGCTTCGACTCCTCGACCATCACATACTCCGGTGCCAGGCCAGTATGGCGGGTCACCGTTTGGGTCATGCTGGCAAAGTCGATGCTCGATGTGGCGATTAGAATCTGGTTCTCATCGCGCAGCACAGGCAGAAACTTCTGGCTCAGGCAGAGGTTGCGGTTGACCCGCCGCAGCAAGTTGGTGTCGATCGCCAACTGGTCGAGATCGTGATAGGGGATGTTGGCCTGGTCGGCCAGCCCCAAGGCCAGATCATACTCGGTGACCAACCCGGTGCTGGTGAGGATACTGCCGAACTTCTCGCCGCTGACGGTGTGTTCGTGCAGGGCGAAGGCGATCTGCTCATCGCCGATTACGCCGCGTGCCTTGAGCAGTTCTCCTAGGGGTAATTTATCCACCGGTGCGTCCATCTTCTGGCTCCTTGGCGGCTTTTGCCGCGAGAGTCTGTTTTATGCGGTGCTGAATCCGATAGAGCGTGTTGCTGTCCGGATTGCCTGTGGGCGACAGTTGGTTGTCGCGCTGGAATTCGTAAATCGCCTTCATCAGTTTACCGCCGACTACGCCGTCGAGAGTGCCATCGTAGTAGCCGAGGCTGGCCAGATCCTGCTGCAGCAGCTCAACCGCTTCTCCATTCACTCCGTAATGGTAGGCCTCTAGCCGGTAGGGCGCTTGCCAGAGCAGCAGCCATTTGCCAGAGGGTAGTTGCAGTAGCGGAGCCTCGTCGCTGGCGTCCTCCTGCTGTGCCAGAGTGACCGGCTGCAGAGTGTTGAGATCCGCCAGCAGGGCCTGAATCCTGTCGAACTTGTTCTGCCTCAGTAAGGGCGCCAGCAGGCGGGTCTGCTCCTCGAGCTGATAGGCAGCGAGGAATGTCTGAATCGCTTCGTCGCTGAGTGTTGGCGTGACGGAAGGGGCAGCCGTTGCGAGCGGGGGCGGCGTTGCCACTGCAGAAGGTGCTACGCTGCTTGGCAGCATTCCGCTGTTGTAGAGTAGGAGACTGATGACTGCACCTGCAGTGAGGGCCGCTGCCGCACCGCCCAAGAACCACCAGTGGCGTCTGCCGGCAGTGGCTGGAATCAACTCCTTCTCCGCCTCCCACACCAGCGAGGGGCTGATGGCGCGGTTGCGATGGGCGCAGAGGCCATACAGGCAGCGCTCCATCAGCAGGTTGAGGCGGCGCGGGTTGCCGTTGCTGAAGCGCTGGATCGCGCGCAGCGCGCCGGGCTGCATGCTGATGCAGCCGTTGCAGCCGGCCGTGTTGAGTTTGAAATAGATATACTGTTCGGTGGTCTCTCGGTCCCAAGGCAAGACCCGGGCGTGTAGTGCCACCCGACTCATCAACTGGCGCAGATCGGTACGCTGCAGGTTCTGTTCCAGCTCTGGTTGGCCCACCAGCAGGATCTGTAGCAGCTTCTCACGTTCGGTCTCCAGATTGGAGAGCATGCGCACCAGTTCGAGGCTCTCGATGGAGAGATTCTGCGCGTCATCGATTACCAGCACGCAGTTGTTGCCTTGCCAGAACTGCTCCAGCAGGAAGCTGTTGAGCGCATCCAGTTGTGACTGGAAGTCGGCGTTGCCGATATCGATGCCGAAATCTTTGTTGATCGCACGCAGCAGCTCGACCCCTTGGGTGAAGCTGTTGAGGATCAGCGAGCTGGCGATCTCCCGCTCCTGCAGCGCCAGCAGCAGGCGACGGGTGATGGTGGACTTGCCCAGCCCCACCTCGCCGGTGAGCAACATAAAACCCTTGCGTCCGAGGATCGCATGCAGCAGCTCGGTGACTGAGCTCTCGGCCCGCGGCTCGCGATAGAAGTGGCGCGCATCGGGCACCACCGGGAAGGGATTGTGGCTGAGTCCCAGATAGGTGAGATAGATGTCGCCCTCCACCTTTGTGCCGAACAGGGTGTCGGCGGCCAGTTCCCTTGCGGGCTGGACCGGTGTGGTTTCGGCGAGACGCAGTTCGCCGCCTGACTTTACAGCGGTTGTTTCCATCGTGCTTTGAGCGTGGTTGCGAGTTTTTCGAGTCGTAGATCACCCGGGTGCGACTGTTGTAGCCGCTGCAGCAGTTGATATGCACCTACCTGATCGCCACGGTTCCAGCGTAGCACCACCAGATTGGCACCCGCCTCCAGGTTGTCAGGGCTCTTTTTCAGTACTTTGTGGAGCAGGTGCTCGGCCTCTTCGTGGTCGCCCTGACGTAGCGCCCAGTAGGCTTCCAGGTTGGTCACATAGGGGTGGGAGCGGCCTAGCAGTTTCCACAGGCGGCCCAGGTTGCGGTTGAAGTTGGCCTCGTTGCCACTGGCGATGGCGGAACGAATCGCGTTGATGCGCTGGGTAATCTTGCCGTTACGGCGGATCTCACGCTGCACATCCGCCTCTCTGTCGGAGGGGGTGTAGGTCGGTTGTTGCTGTTTTTCCTCCTCAGCCGGGATGGCGTTGAGCAGATCCATGCCTGCTGAGCCGGATTGGCCGGCTTGCGGTTCGAGATTCGGGGCCTCTGCCAGCGTGTTCTGTTGTCGGTTTGCCTGGGCGATAAGTGCCCGGGCTCTGCTGTTTGCCGGCTCGCTGGCGGCGTCGAAGGGGACGGTTGGTTTTCGCTCGATCAAATCGGCGCTGGTGACTACGGGATTTCTGCTGTTGGGGTGATTGGTCAGCAGAGTTGAAGTCAGCAGTGAAAGACTACCGCCAACCAGGAACAGGACCACAAACATGACCCAGAGGAGTGGCGAGCCTCTTCCGCTACGGCCGATCGTGAGGCGTTGTGCCTTTCGCTTTAGCTTGGGCGGTTCAGCAGTTGAGGCGGGCGGCGGGTCGAGGCTTAGACCCTGGCCGTCGTCGGGTATCCCCTGGAGGGCTTGATGGATAAGGCTCATATTACTGATACTCGCAATACAACCACCAGCTCCCTGGTCTCCTGAAGGTCATCTTCCCTGCCAAAGATCTTACCCAGCACCCCCAGCTTGTCACGCCCGGGAAAGCCCGAGTCGGTGCTGCGGCGCATGTCGCTGATCAGGCCGCCGAGCATCACGGTTTCGCCGTTATGCAGCTTCGCGGTGGTGCTGATCTCCTCCAGATTGACCTTGGGCAGGGAGATGGCAACATTTTGGATGGTGACCAGCTTCAGGCTCTCGAGGTCTACCTCACTCTTGATCGGGTGGATTGAGAGTGATACACGGCCATCTTCACCGATAAAGGGGATAACGCCGAGTAGCAGCCCGTCGAACACGGTGTCGGTCTTGATCTCGGTGGAGACGGTGCCGTTGCCGACTACTGTGGAGGTGTTCTGGGTGATTTTGGTCTCTTTGATATAGGTGTTGCTCTGCCCCACGCTGATCATCGCCGGCTGGGCGTGGCGTGCACGGATGGTGGGGTTTGAGAGCAGTTGCACCTCACCGAACGCCTCCAGCAGGGTGGCGGCAAATAGGGTGCTGTTATTGCCATTGAGATTGGAGAAGACCAGTCCCGCCTGCGGGGCCACTGGGCCGGGGGTGGAGCTGATCGTGAGCGGATTGGCGCCTGGATTGAATACATCGTTGGAGAGGACCTGGCTAATGCCGGAGGAGAAACCGACGGTGCCGCCGAGGGCCTCGCGCAGCAGTGACCAGTCGATACCAAACTCATAGCCGTCGGCCAGCCTCACCTCGAGGATACGTGCCTCAATCAGCACCTGGCTGCCGACGATCTTCTGGTAGCGCGACACCAGCTTCTCCACGTTGCGCACCACCGAGGGTTTGTCGCGGACATAGAGAGTGCCGGAGAGGGCGTTCAGATCTGCTTTGCCCTTGGCGGAGAGCAGCGCCTTGATCGAAGTCTGCAGCGAATCATAGGGGTTGGTGATATTGCCGCTCTTGCCGGAGATTCTGAAGTTGCCAGTGAGGCTGGATGTGCTGCCCTGGGAAGTGCTGGCACTGCCGAGTACGTCACCGCCGGCATCGAAGGAGGCAGTGGTCTGCGACTCGACAAAATCGAGGTGGAACACGGCTGTCTGAAACGGAGTGATAAACAGGGTGTTGCCGCGGGTCTCGCTGTGGAGGTCGGCGCTTTCGAGGATCCAGTTGAGTACCTGGGAAGCTGGGGTGTCGCGGAAGTGGACCGATATCGGACGCGGGTTGCTGCTCAGGGCTGGATCGATCAGCAGGTTGAGGCCTGCCTCTTCAGCGACCGCGCGCAGCAGATGGCGCACATCTTCGTTATCCAGGGAGATGCTGATCAGCTGGTCGCCAAGCGGATCAAAGCTCGGCAGCAGCGGCTCGATCGGTGCACCTTGCAGGGCCGGGCCCTGCTCCAGATTATTGCGCACTTCATCCTGATAGCGACCAATCGTTTTCGAGCCATCGATCAGGCGCTCGCGGATCATCTGGTAAGCGGAGAGCTTGGGATCGACCTCAGGCTGCTGTTTCTGCGGCACCGAGTTACAGCCGGCCAAGGTTAGCATGGCAGCCGCCAGAGGAAGGAGCAGATGCATTCGGATTTTTGTTGCTGTGTTGTTCGTGCTCATAGTCGGTTTTCCGCTGGGTTTTCCGTCCAGGACTGGGATAGCTGCCCGCTGTCAAGTGTGGCGGTCTCCATGCCCACGCCTTTCTGCAGCCAGTGGCTGACATTACGCCAGCTTAAAAGCACACCCTCTGGCTGCACCTTCTCGACACGGGGCCCCTCCGGCAGGGTCTCGCCTTGACGGTAGAAGCGGCCGTCGATAACGCAGTAGCGCTGTTTTGATGAGACGAAGGTCATCGACAGGCTGTAGTGGGATGGCAGTTCAACCTTGGGCGCATCCATAATCGGATAGGTCCGGGCGACCCGCTGGTAGCCGAAAGCCATCAGGTTGGCAGGGCCGCGCGGGGGAGCCTTCGGCGTCACCAGACGCGCCAGGCGCGGCTCCAGCTGGGCCAGGTCGGCGATTACGGTTGGCTTGACGCGCGGGATGTTGGGGGCCTTGGGCAGCTTGATCTGTACCACCTGGCGAGGTTGCTCAAGACGCCAATAGGCATAGGCGGCGCTGAAGATCACCGAGAGGCTGAACAGCAGGGAGAGGATCAGGGGGAGATATTTGAGTCTCATTGCAGTGGCCGCTCCATCTTGATTTCAAAACGTGAGCGGTCCAGATCGGTGGTGAAGTTGCGTTCGACAATCCGGTAGCCTAGTTGCCGCAGGTCGAGCAGAAGCCCCTGCTGTGCCGCCTGGGCTTCGCGAAATCCCTTTTTCAGGGTGCCCCTGAGGGAGACGCTGATATTGCTCTCGCCATATTCGGCGCTCATGCTCTCGATCCGCTGCCCCTCACGAATCACAGAAGAGAGCTCGCTCAGCAGGCGCCGGTAGGAGGGGGCGATGCGTACCCAGGCGAGCTCTTGGGCGAAGTCGAGGGTGCTCTGATAATCGGGGGCCGGCTCGATGGGAGGTAGGGCCCGCTGCCGGAGTTCCGTCTGTAGATGGTCTGCCTCGGCAGTACGGTTGTCTGCGCTGACGTGCAGCATCTGACCGGCGATCGCAAGACCGGCAGCGAGAATCAGTCCGCTGACCGCGCTCAGGGGCAGGGACATCTGGGTTGTTTTGGCCGCCAATCCCATCGTGGTTGAGAGACCATGGCGGGGTTTTAAGAACTTCAGGGTCTGTGGCAGCGATGCCTGACGCGGACCCTGTTCGGTATCCAGGGGTTCGGAGGGGAGCAGCAGTGCCGTGGCATCGAGTCGCTCGGTGAGTTCGACGGCGTGCTCTTCCAGTTTCTCTTCATCTTCCAGCCAGTGCAGAAAGATCAGTTCGCGCAGCTTGATATGTTCGTTCTCTTCGGCGCTGCGCAGCTCCTGGGCAAGAGAGTTCCAGAGTAGCTCCTGGGTGTCAGGTGTCTCGGTATAGGCGGAGATGGTGGCGGCAGTGAGCGGTCGGGTGGAGCTGCCCACCAGCAGTTCGGCGTTGCCGTCATGCAGCAGCACCAGGGCCACCGGCTCCTTGCGTTTGAGTTGGCGCAGGGTCTGCCAGAGCACCTCATAGAGGGAGAAGATCATCAGGTGATGATGGTTGGCTGCCTGCCGCTCCTGATAACGTAGATAGGTGCTGGTGGGAATTGCGGTATAGAGCAGTTCTGTGGTGGTCTTGTCGCGGCTGCGCTTCCAGTGGGTGATGATGTAGGGAGATTCCTCCATCTCGCCCTTCTCCTGCAGCTGGCGGCGGATCAGGGATTCGGCATATTTGGCTGGCGCGTCGATACGCAGCACCTGGCTGACCGCGCTCTCCGGCTGGATCAGCCAGGCGGTATCCTGCGCGAGTTCGCTGGTATCGTTGAACGGGCGGAGGCTGCGTTTCTCCAGCAGCATCGGGCGGTCGTTGAGGTCGATCAGGTAGTGCCGCGCCATCGGATTATCTCGTACGTACCAGAAAGGCCCCACGTAGTGTCACGGTGGCGGTGCTTTCCTGGGTGTTGATCTCACTGTTATCGGCCATCTTGGCCCCTGAAATGGTCGCCTTGTTCTTTACCTCATCCCGAGTTGCGGTGATGTCGACCCGCAGGTATTCGGGCTTGTAGTAGAAGGCCGGTCCATGGTCTGCCTGAGCGAGCAGGCGGGAGACCAGGTCCCAGCTTGTCTCGCGCTGCAGGCTGACCGGAAAACGCTCCCAACTCTGCGGCGTAGCACCGGTGGCTGAGGCCTTGTCCAGCAGCGCCTTCGCCCGTGAGACGAAGGCTTGGTGGGCAGCGAGCCGCCGGTGCGACTGTTCGGTCTGGCGCTGCCACTCGCTGAGGGTGGCAAGGCGTTGGTTCGCCGCGTCCTGGCGCAACCACCCCTCTACTGCATAGTGAGTCGCAGCAGGAAGAGCGATCAGCGCCGACAGGCCAAGGAGCAGGGGCAGGGGAGACATGGCTTACAGGTTCAGACGCAGAACAGCGGCAGCACCGGCGTCGGGGCCGAGAGCAACATTGACCTTGGTGACGGGGCCAGTCTCAAATGCAGCGGGCCAGTTGGCCACAGTGGGGGTGGTGCCAGCGCCGCCGGCTACATTCTCTACATAGAGGAAGTTGCCGGCCTGACCGTTGGCCTCGCCATCGATGATGCGGTCCAGTGCGATGCCGAGATCGGTGGGGATGGCGGAGGTGGCAGCGCCCTGTTTCGCCTGCAGCCGGATCACGTTGCCGAAGCTGCCGGCGGAGGTGAAGGTCAGCATGATGGTGTACTGGGTGCCGTCGGCGGAGCTATAGCGACGCTGCATGGTGCTGCCGGTGGCGCCCAGTGGTGGCGTCAGCAGGCCGACAGTACGTAGCTGATTGAGGATGTTCTCTTCAGTGATGCCGTCAGCCACCGAACCGTCACGCAGATTGTTGGCGTCGGGGGCGTTGGTGTCATTGGCGATATCCCCAAGGATCCAGCCGGTGCGGTCGTAGTAGTTCTGGTAGGTGACCATCCAGTCATTGATAAAGCCGTTGAAGAGCTTCTTCTGGTCGCCACTGCGGACCAGGTCCTTACCCTTGATAACAGCACCCAGGATGATGCCGATGATGATGATGACGATGGATATCTCGACCAGGGTGAAACCCGCGCTGCGATGGCGGGAACCCAGGATGTTCGGCCTGCTCATGTGATGACTCCTCAAGAAATTTTTTGCTTTGGACCTTTGTTTGTCGCACGGCTTGCCAAAAGAACTTTGGCGTTGGCGGTATGACGGAATCATTTTGTGAATAGCCGGTCTTGCCTGCAATGGACAACTTGGAGTGGTAATGGGAACGGGTGCCCATTTTCTAGTGAAAAAGCGGAACGGCGAGATTAGGAGTTATTTTTTACCGGAAAAATACTCAGGAAATGCCCCATTAAGAATTTTTTTCCCTTTTATTATCAGAGACTTGCATCACGTAAAAAGTGACTGTACGTCACACTATTGGGGGCTGTTGCGTCACAAAAAAGAGCGCGCTAGAAGTGCACGATTTGGAATTAAATTCTGTAGTAAGGACGTTCTTTTGTGTCCCAACGGGCCGATTGAGCATGGGGGTTTCCCGGTGAGGCCAACCTCTCGAGTGCAGCTGTGGCCGTGTCGATTTTCATAAAGGAAGCTGGTACAAGGATGTGCCATGGCTAAACCGGAAAACAATCGAGGCCTGCGGCGTTTGATCAATGCGACCCGTTGGTCGATGCAGGGCTTTGCCTCCGCCTATCGTCATGAGGCGGCGTTTCGTCAGGAGGTCTGGTTGCTGGCGCCGCTGCTTCCGGTCGGCCTCTGGCTGGGCGACAGCGGGGTGGAAAAGGCCCTGCTGGCCGGCTCTCTGCTGATCGTGCTGCTGGTGGAGTTGCTCAATAGCGCAGTGGAAAATGTGGTCGATCGTATCGGTGACGAGCCCCACAAACTCTCCGGCCGGGCCAAGGATCAGGGCTCTGCCGCGGTGTTTGTGGCGCTGCTGTTGGTGGTGATGACCTGGGGATTGGTGCTACTGGTTTGAAGCGGAATCAGTTGCTCTCCGGCTCATAGGCCAGGTTCGGCGCCAGCCAGCGTTCCACCTCTTGCAGTTCCATGTCGATGCGGGTGGCGTAGTCTACGATCTGGTCGCGGTTGATCTTGCCGACTGCGAAGTAGTGGCTGTCGGGGTGACTAAAATAGAGTCCGCTGACCGCTGCTGTGGGCACCATGGCCTTGGCCTCGGTGAGCCAGATGCCGGTGCTCTTCTCCACGTCGAGCAGTTCCCAGAGCATATCCTTTTCGGTGTGATCTGGGCTGGCGGGGTAACCCATGGCGGGGCGGATGCCGGTGTACTTCTCAGCGACACGCTCCTCGTTGCTGAGTTTCTCGTTAGCGGCATAGCCCCAGTAGTGACGGCGCACCCGTTCGTGTAGCCACTCGGCCAGGGCCTCGGCGAGGCGATCGGCCAAGGCTTTGAGCATGATGGCGCTGTAGTCGTCGTGATCCTTTTCAAACTCGGCGATCTTGTCGTCGATGCCGATACCTGCAGTGCAAGCGAAGCCGCCGATATAGTCGCTATGGCCGCTCGATTTCGGGGCAATGAAGTCGGCCAGGCAGGTGTTGGCCTTGCCCTTCGGCTGTTTGCCCTGCTTGCGCAGGAAGTGCAGGGTGCTGATGAGGCGCCTCTGTTCGCCTGCTGCTGGCTGAAGGCCATAGACCTCGACGTCATCACCCACGGCGTTGGCCGGGAACAGGCCGATGACCGCCTTGGCGGTCAGCCACTTCTCGGTGATGATCTTGTGCAGCATCTCACGGGCGTCGGCGAGCAGTTTCTTCGCCTCCTCGCCCTTTTCCCGGTCTTCCAGTATCTGCGGATAGCGGCCCTTGAGCTGCCAGGCGTGGAAGAAGAAGGTCCAGTCGATGTAGTCGATCAGCAGCTCGAGCTGGATATCGTCCATGACGTTGACCCCCAACTTGTTGGGTTTACAGGCGACGAAGTTGTCCCAGTCGATGGCGACGGGATTGGCTCTGGCCGCTTCGATTGGCACCAGGTTACGGGCCTCGTTCTTGGATGCACGGCGCTCGCGTACATCTTCGTATGAGCGGCGCAGGTCGGCGATATAGTCATAGCGCAGATCCTTGGAGAGCAGGTTGCTGGCGACGCCGACGGCGCGGGAGGCGTCGGGCACGTAGACCACCGGGTGGTCATACTCAGGCTCGATTTTCACTGCGGTATGGGCGATGGAGGTGGTGGCACCGCCGATCATCAGCGGCTGGCTCATGCCGAGGCGTTTCATCTCCTTGGCGACGTGGACCATCTCATCGAGCGACGGGGTGATCAGGCCGGAGAGGCCGATGATATCGACCTGATGCTCTTGGGCCTGTTTGAGGATGGTGTCGGCGGGAACCATCACGCCGATGTCGATCACCTCATAGTTGTTGCACTGCAGCACCACGCCGACGATGTTCTTGCCGATGTCATGAACGTCGCCTTTCACCGTGGCCATCAGGATCTTGCCTTGGGCCTGGGCGCCGCACTCGGCCTTCTCCGCCTCCAGGAAGGGTTCCAGATAGGCCACCGACTTCTTCATCACCCGGGCCGATTTGACCACCTGGGGCAGGAACATCTTGCCAGCGCCGAATAGGTCACCGACCACGTTCATGCCGTCCATCAGAGGGCCTTCGATAACTTCCAGGGACTTGTCGACCGCCTGGCGCGCCTCTTCGGTATCCGTGTCGATATACTCGGTGATGCCTTTCACTAGGGCGTGCTCCAGCCGTTTGTTGACCGGCCAGCTGCGCCACTCCAGATCCTCCACCTTGTTGCCGCCGACCACGTCGCCCGCGTAGTTGGGGGCGATCTCCACCAGCCGGTCGCCCGCCTCAGGATCTTTATTGAGGACCACATCTTCCACTGCGTCGCGTAGCTCGGCGGGCAGGTCATCGTAGACCGCCAGCTGGGCAGCGTTGACTATGCCCATGTCCATGCCGGCCTGGATCGCGTGGTAGAGGAACACCGCGTGGATCGCCTCGCGCACCGGGTTGTTGCCGCGGAAGGAGAAGGAGACATTGGAGACGCCGCCGGAGATCAGCGCATGGGGGCAGGCGGCTTTTATCTCGCGGGTTGCTTCGATGAAGTCGACGCCGTAGTTGTCGTGCTCTGGGATGCCGGTGGCGACGGCGAAGATGTTGGGGTCGAAGATGATGTCCTCGGCTGGAAAGCCTACCTCTTCGGTGAGAATCTGGTAGGCGCGGGTACAGATCTCCACCTTGCGCGCCAGGGTGTCGGCCTGACCCTCCTCGTCGAAGGCCATGACGATCACTGCGGCGCCGTAGCGGCGGCAGAGCTTGGCCTGCTGCTTGAACTTGTCGATCCCCTCTTTCATCGAGATGGAGTTGACGATGGGCTTGCCTTGCACACACTTCAGCCCCGCCTCGATGATCTCCCACTTGGAGGAGTCGATCATCACCGGCACCTTGGAGATGTCGGGCTCGCCGGCACAGAGATTAAGAAAGCGCTGCATGGCAGCGACGCCGTCGAGCATCGCCTCGTCCATGTTGACGTCGACCACCTGGGCGCCGTTCTCTACCTGGGCGCGGCAGACGTCGAGGGCCTCTTCGTACTCCTCGTTGAGGATCAGCCGCTTGAACTTGGCGGAGCCGGTGACATTGGCCCGTTCGCCGACGTTGACGAAGAGTGAGTCGGGGCCGATGTTGAGGGGTTCCAGGCCGGAGAGGCGGCACTCGGGGCGGATCTCCGGCAATTTGCGGGGCGCCTGGTCCGCCACCGCCTCGGCGATCGCCTTGATGTGTGCCGGCGTGGTGCCACAGCAGCCACCGATGATGTTGAGAAAGCCCGCCTCGGCCCACTCGGCGATCTGCTGGCCCATCGCCTCGGGACCCAGGTCGTACTCGCCGAACTCGTTGGGCAGGCCTGCATTGGGGTGGACGTTGACGTGGCACTCGGCGACCCGCGATATCTCCTCCACGTACTGGCGCATCAGCTCCGGGCCGAGGGCGCAGTTGAGACCGATGGAGATCGGGCGGGCGTGGCGCAGGCTGTTGTAGAAGGCCTCGGTGGTCTGGCCCGAGAGGGTACGGCCGGAGGCGTCGGTGATGGTGCCGGAGATCATGATCGGCAGCCGCAGCTGGTCCTCATCGAACACCTGCTCGCAGGCGGCAACCGCTGCTTTCGCGTTGAGGGTGTCGAAGATGGTCTCAATCAGCAGGATGTCGACACCGCCCTCGATCAGGCCGCGGGTCGCCTCGGCGTAAGCCTCTACCAGCTCGTCGAAGCTGATGTTGCGCGCGCCGGGGTCGTTGACGTCGGGAGAGATGGAGGCGGTGCGATTGGTGGGGCCGAGTACACCGGCGACGTAGCGTGGCTTCTCCGGTGTGGCATATTTGTCAGCCGCCTCGCGGCAGAGGCGCGCACCGGCGACGTTCATCTCGTAGGCCAGCGCCTGCATGTCGTAGTCGGCCATCGAGATGCGGTTGGCGCCGAAGGTGTTGGTTTCGAGGATGTCGGCGCCGGCCTCCATGTACTCCTCGTGGATGCCGCGGATCAGCTCCGGCTGGGACAGTACCAGCAGGTCGTTGTTGCCCTTCAGATCGCTCGGCCAGTCGGTAAAGCGTTCACCTCGATAATCTTCTTCCGTGAGCTTGTGGCGTTGGATCATGGTGCCCATGGCACCGTCCAGAATGAGAATCCGTTCACATAGTATCGATTCAAGTTCCGGGGTAATATTGTCCATAATTGGGCCAGCCATAATGATTCACGTCGCTAAGCGTAGTCTAAAAGGTTGGGGATTATAGATCCCTGGAATGATATAGGCGACAGCAGCACCCCTTACCTTAGATGCTGTTCGCGGAATTTGGTGGTGGTGCCGCGGTGTCTTTCACCCTGGAAACCAACCTGATGGATTGGGAGTGAGTATTTTGGCTAGACAAGCCCTTCTGATAGATGATTCCAAATCGGCCCGAATCGTATTGAGCCGGTTATTGAAAAAGAGTGGCTTCGAAAATGTCACCATGGCCGAGTCTGGTGAGCAGGCACTGGAACAGTTGGAGACGATCACGCCCGATGCCATTTTCGTTGACTACTTCATGGATGGCATGGATGGCCTGGAGACCATCGCTGCGATCAAGAAGATCCCGCGTCTGACCAATATCCCGGTGGTGATGTGCACTGCCAACGAGGGCAAACGCTATGCGGAGGCGGCGGAGTCCCATGGTGCGGTCGGCATCATGACCAAACCGCCCACCAGGGAGGGGCTGCAGGAGATCATCGAGCTGGTCGATCAGGCCACCGAGGCGGTACCGGTGGTGGATGCCACGCCGGTGGTGGAGCCTGTGCGGGAGCTGCCCAGGGATAGCGAGAGGGTGCACGGGAGCTTTGCTATCTCGGCGGAGGAGGTGCGCAGCATCGCGCGACGCGCCACCCGTCAGATCGCCCAAGAGGTGGTTGGCGACCTGGCGGCTCAGGCGGTGGAGCGGAGTCTTAAAGAGCGGCCATTGGATGTCAATATCGACAAGCTGCGTGATGAGATCATCGAGCAGGTGAATCGGGACGTGGAAGCGATCGTCATCAAGCTTAACGATCGGGTGGTGGCCGAGGTGATTGGCACCCATTTCCGCGAGCAGTGGGCGGTCTTTTCAGAGCAGATCGCAGCACAGCTGGAGGTGTTCAAGCGTGGTGTGACGAGTCAGTTGCCCGGGCGCGAACAGTTGCTTGAGGATGTGCTCCGTCAGGTGCCCGATAAGGGCGAGATGATCGAAGAGATCCGCAGTGTGGCCGAGGGCTCTATCGATGCCCACGCCGCAGAGACGGCAACCCGGGTCGCCCGGGAGGTCGCGAAAAACACTGCAGCCGAGGTGGCCGAGGAGCTTTTTGAGCAGCGCTTCAAGACGATGCCAGTGTCGGCGGTGGCGGCTGGCGGTAGCGGCCGGCGGCGTCTATTGATGGTCGGGGGTGGCCTGTTTCTGGTCGGACTGATCGCTGGTTTTCTGCTGCTTTAAAGGCTTGGGGTCCGGTGCAATGCCGGGCGTTCTGGGGTATTCGATAGTGATCTGGCCCTCCGCAGAGACCGGAATCTCTCTCGCCTCTCCAACCAGCTGGAAGCTGCCCTCAAGGGAGTATTGTAGCGGCAGATCGCGGTTGAACATGACCTTGCCGAAGTGGCCGACGATGTTGAATAGATCGCTGCTTGTTACTGCGGTCAGACGTCGGATGGTGTAAGGCTTGAGGATAAAAGCCAGCGGAATTTCCGCCTCGCAGAAACGACTCCCGTTCAGATCCAGGTGATAGCTGAAGCGGCGCAGGCGTAGCGGTAGTTTGCCCGGATTTCTTAGCGCCAGGGAGACGCGGTAGAGGTGCTCGGGTTCGGTCAGACTCTCCACCTGCAATCCCTCCAAGTAGACCGTGGGGAGAGGTGGGGATGCGAAACATATGCCCCAGCCCGCCAGCGCTAGTATCAGGCTGGTCAGGCGCAGCCAGGGTGTGATGAATCTCCACATGCCTCAGAGTATGCCTTGTCGCCAGGATCCTGGTGAAGCCGGGATTTCCCTTAGATAATCATTGGTTTCTGCCGGACTCCGGCGAACCGAATGACGTTATAGTGTGGGCAAGCAGTGGGGGCAGGTAATGTTTGGTTTAGGTCGTAAAAAAGTGATGCCAGAGCCCGAGGAGGCTCTGCCCGGACGGCGTGAGACGATGGCAGTGGCGGACAACCACTTTGTCTTGGGCAATCCGCTGCGGGGGCCGTTTCCTGAGGAGCTGGAGTTTGCCATGTTCGGGCTCGGTTGTTTTTGGGGGGCAGAGCGGCGTTTCTGGGAGTTGCCTGGGGTCTTCTCGAGCGCAGTGGGTTATGCAGCCGGATATACCCCGAATCCCAGCTATGAAGAGGTCTGCAGCGGCATGACCGGCCACAATGAGGTGGTGCGATTGGTATTCGACCCGGCTGAGCTGAGATACCAGAAGCTGCTCAAATGTTTCTGGGAGTCTCACGATCCAACCCAAGGCATGCGTCAGGGCAATGATCTGGGCACTCAATATCGTTCGGGCATCTATACTTACTCAGAGGCCCAGCAGCAGCTGGCGGAGGCGTCCCGCCGAGTCTATCAGAATGCGCTCTCTCAGACCGGCGGCCGGCCGATCACCACCGAGATTATCGCAGCGCCGAACTTCTACTTTGCCGAGGCCTACCATCAGCAGTATCTGGCGAAGAATCCGAACGGCTACTGCGGCCTCGGCGGTACCGGGGTCAGCTTCCCGCGGCGCTGAGCCACCTTGGCTCAACTCAGTCTGGCCGTGAGGCAAGTGAATTCCGCGAGTGGCCAACAGTCCACGACTCCCATCCATGGGGTCGTACCTCCTGCATCCCTATAGTCGCTAGCTATCCCCGACAGGGGTGTAGGGGGAGGAGCGTGAGCAGGGAGCGGTAGCTTTACGTGCGATTTGCGCCTTGAATCTGAATGTTCTGAATCACAATCCACTTCGTTCAGACTGAATCAGAGGATCCCTAACATTTATTGCCGCATATACCCGAACCGCCGTCTCGATGCTAGCAACAGCAGGAGCAGCAGCCATGGGCTAAGTGCGCCACCGCCGCCTGATGATGCTTCATATACCTGGATGGTGACTGTCGCATCGGCGGAGTCGGTTTTTCCATCGCTGACCCTGAAGCTGAAGGAGTCTGTCCCCGTAAATCCATCATTGGGGCGGTAGCTTAGATCAGGTGCGCTGCCGCTCAATGTGCCATTGGCAGGCTGGGTGACCAAGGTGTAGGTCAGGCTGTCGCCATCGGCGTCACTGCCGGTGAGAGTGATGGCGAGTGTCGAACCTGTGGTGACACTGAGCGACCGGGAGGTTGCCGTTGGAGCGGTATTGTCGGGGATCGTTGCGGTTGCAACACCCAGGCCCCAGGGATCGCGTATGATCCCGCTTCTTCCATCGCGATCGAACGCATCATTATCCGTGAGCGTCATGGTAATGGTGCGCTCGGTGTGGTCGATGACCGCAGCGGTGAAAGTTTGCCAAGTATCACTGCTGTCCGGTTTACGAACGATGGTGTCTTGCGGAATGCTCACCGTGGATGGAAATTGGAAGACCACGGTTGCGCTACCGGAGGGCGCCGTGATGCTGAAGTCGAATAGTCCCAGTGGAAAGTGGTAACCGTCGTCTGGAACCTCCAGATCGCTCTCATTGGAGATGGGAAGCCCGCTCTGACCGCTAGTGTGCGCGATCAGTTGCCCGTCTCCGGTGGAGATCGTCACTTTCTTTCCCGCCAGATCGTCCAGACCAAGATCATGTGCGGTGGTAGGGGGAACAATGAACTCGAGGATGCTGTTGTCAACAGCGCCATCTCCCGTTTCCAGGGCGTCGATAACACCATCTTCATCACTGTCGGTGGGATGGTCGGGATCGCCAATCTCCCGGGCATCCGGTGAGCCGTCGGTGTCGGTGTCGATGGAATCGGGGTCAAGCCCGGCACTGCTGGCCTGCTCGTCACTCAGACCGTCGCTGTTGTTGTCGTTGGCGGTCGCTTCATTGACCGTTACCGGCAGTTCAATGGTGTCACTTGCGCCCCGGCTGTCGATCACTGTCAGAATCAGGGTCTCGCTGCCCGCATTCAGGGCGTTGAAGATTAGGTCCGAGCCTTCGATGGTCGTGGTGCCCAGTGCCGATGCCGATACAGTGAAAATGTGACTGTCGGTGCTGTCTGCATCGGTAACGCCGAAATTGAGTGTCGCACTCTGGCCGATAACGGTGACCAGCCCGTTGTTGCCCTGACGAACCAGTACCGGTGCCTGGTTGTTTTCCGTCACCGTGATGCGCACGGTTGCCGGTTCGGAATGGTCGCTGCCATCGTTGACCGTGAAGGTGAGTTGATCCTCGCCACTGAAATCGGCATTCGGCGTAAAGGTCAGGTTGGGAGCGGTCCCGCTCAAACTGCCGTGAGCTGGCTGTGTGACCAAAGCGTAGCTGAGGCTATCTCCATCGGCGTCGGTCCCGTTCAGGGCGATGTCGATGGCCGTGTCCTCCACGGTGGTGAGTGACTGTGCCTCGGCAATCGGTATGTCCTGGATGGCAGTGACGTTGATCGTTACGCTGGCCGCGGCTGAATCGGTAATCCCATCATTGACCTTGAAGGTGAACGAGTCTGCCCCGGCGAAGTTGGCGCCGGGTGTGTAGCTTAGTGAAGGGGCCTCGCCGGTGAGCGTGCCCTGTTGCGGAGTGCTGAGCAGGGTGAAGGTGAGCGCGTTACCTTCCGCATCGGTACCCTCCAGCTCTATTGCAACTGGGCTATCCTCGTCAACGGTGATGGTCTGGCCAGTTGCGATCGGTGCGTCGTTGTGCTCGACAATGGTGATGTTGATGCTGACCGTGGCGGAATCGGCACGGCCATCACTGGCCTTGAAGGTAAATGAATCTACGCCGTGGAAATCGGTCGCTGGGGTATAAGTCAGGCTGGGCGGCGTACCGTTCAGTTGGCCATGGGCAGGTTGCGTGACAATCAGGTAGGTGAGTGCATCACTGTCCAGGTCAGAGCCAGTCAGGGTGATCCCTAGCGGAGTGTCCTCTAGGGCGGCCAACGATTGGCCGTTGGCAACGGGGGCGTCATTGATTGGCGCAATATTGACGTTAAAACTCTCGATTGTCCGGCCATTATCTCCATCGGTAACCGCGATCGTTACGGTGGCGGCTCCGGATGCGTTGGCGGCGGGGGTAAGCGTGATTTTTCTGCTGGCTCCGCTGCCGGAAAGCTGGAGGTTTGCAGCAGGAAACAGCTGCGGATTGCTGGATGCCGCGGTTACGTATAGATCAGCCGTTGCCGTTTCGACATCGCCAATGGTAAAGGCAATAGAGATGGGGTCCTGATCCTCATCCATGGAGAGATCGGCGATCGTTGAGATGGTGGGATCGTCATTAATCGCATTGACCGTCAGGTTGAAGCTTTCACTGACGCTTTCACCATCGCCGTCGGCAACCGTTACTGTGACCACCGCCGATCCGGATTGCTGGGCGGCGGGCGTGATGCTCACCGAACGATCTGCGCCACTGCCAGTGAGGGTGATGTTTGCGTTAGGCAGCAGGGTCTGGTTGCTGGATGACGCGGTGACCACCAGGTCGCCTGGCGTTGTTTCAGCGTCATTGATCACGAAGGCAATGGCACCGGTTGCTCTGTCTTCATCGGTTGTGATCGCACCTATGGCGCTGATGGTGGGTGTGTCACTGATTGCGTTGATGGTAATGGCGACCGTAGCGGCATCGGAATTGGCGCCGCCGTCGTTGACCTTGAAGGTAAAGGCATCTGTGCCGTTGAAATCGGAATGAGGTGTGTAGGTCAGATTGGGTGCGGTGCCTGACAGCGTTCCGTTAGCGGGCTCGGCGATGACCACAAAGGTCAGGCTGTCGCCGTCGACGTCGCTGCCACTCAGAATAATATTGACAGCGGTGTCTTCATCAGTGGAGACCGACTGTGCATCGGCGATGGGAGCGTCGGCGCTAGCGGTGACACTAATGCTGACGGTGGCCGCAACCGAATCGTCAGCGCCATCGTTGACCTTGAAGGTGAACGAATCCTGACCGTTGAAATCGGGGTCGGGCGTGTAGGTCAGGTTGGGCGCGGTGCCGCTCAAGGTGCCGTGGGATGGGGTGCTGAGCAGCATGTAGCTGATCGGATCGTTATCGGCGTCGCTGCCGCTGAGGGTGATCGCAACGGCGGTATCTTCCGCCGTGGTGACTGCCTGAGCGTCTGCGACTGGTGCATCCTGGACCGGTTCGACCGTGATGCTCACCCTGGCCTCGGTGGAATCGGCGCTGCCATCGTTGACCTTGAAGGTGAACGAATCCTGACCGTTGAAATCGGGGTTAGGTGTGTAGGTCAGGTTGGGCGCGGTGCCGCTCAAGGTGCCGTGGGATGGGGTGCTGAGCAGCATGTAGCTGATCGGATCGTTATCGGCGTCGCTGCCGCT